>JABMMK010000398.1 GCA_013205605.1 Cytophagales bacterium
TAGGTTTTATTAGCCGGGCTAAAGGAGAAATAAACAAGAAAAGTGTTTATTATACGTTGGAAAAGAAGGGATTGGAAACGCTTCCCTTAATGGTCGAAATAATGTTGTTTACGACCAAGTTTTTTTATGATCACCTGGGCGACACGTATACCAGGGATGTGAAAACAAAAATGAAAACAGATAAGGATAATTACATCAATAATATCACTACGAAATACATACAATTCCAACAAAGTCTCGTTTTTTAACAATTCGTTCATTGAATCACTAGAAGCCTCGAAAATATTTTTTTGAGGCTTTTTTATGTACCCCTGATTTGGTTTTGAAATGGTTTGATAACAAAAAAATAATCGGATTTATTATTTGTATCTAAAAGATATTTTTATATTGTCGGATAAACTTTAATCAAATCATACAAAAACAATGAAAAACTTTTTAATCTTGGCTGCTTTTGTTCTATTGAATACAGCAGCTTTTGGCCAAATGTTACCTAAGGGAACTTTGGTGGGCATGCACACTTTTTCTGTCAAATTAAATGGCGAAACGACCATACAGCAATTCGAAGATGCGGTTAAAACCAAATGGATTCCTGCTTCATCAAAAGCATTTTCATGCGAAGCACACGTGTTAAAATTTGTTCGAGGTGAATCAGCCAAAAAAATGGGATTGATCATTATTTACAAAATCGATGCGGAAAGAAATAAATTTTACAATCCTGATGGAACGATGAATGCCGTTGGAAATGCAGCCAACGCTAAAATGAAACCTATTACTGACGAGTTAACTAAATTAGGTACCATGTCGAGTGGATATACGGATTGGATTGTTCAATAAGTAGTGAAATTATCCTATTTAAAAAGAGGTCGGTCTGACCTCTTTTTTGTTTTACTTTGCAATTGACTTAAACGGCTAATAAAATATTAATTTTTCTCCTTTTTTCATGATAAGTATGTTGCGTATTTTATTTCTATTAATTTACCTACGCAACCTATATATATTATGAAAATCAAACATTGGACCTATATTTTGCTGTTGTCCCCAATGGCTTTTTGGGCCTGTAGTAAAAAATCGAGTTGGGCTCCAGCATACCAACCATTAAACCCGGTTACCTCCTTAAGCAACCAATCATTTTTAAAACCCGGGACAGAAGATCTTCCTTGGGTTCGTTGGAATTTCCCTCCTGAATTCGCTGAAATTTCTGAATTAGAAAAACAGTTGGTCGACATGAAAGCCGCCGGAATCGCAGGTGTTGAGATAGGCCAAGGAGGCGAGCCGACACGGAACCAAATAGAAGCGGTGTTAAAAAAGGCGAATGAATTAGGGATCAAAGTCAGTTTAAGGTATAGAATTGGCGCCCCGGTGACGGGCACTTTTTCAATCAAGCATGAGTATGTTCGTAAAACTTTATCCGCTGCTGACACGATGATTTTGGCAGGAAAAGTATTTAACGACTCTTTGCCTGGAAAAGGAACGATTCTTTCCGTAGCGGCATATAAAATTAGTAAAATGCCAACAAAAGGGTCAAAATTAATAATGATCGATCATGCTTCAGGGGTTTCATTGACGGATAATGTAGTGCATAAAAATACCTCAGGATTTTTTGGCGGTTCCACAACTGGCCGCTTGCAATGGACCGCGCCGGCGGGAGGGGCCAACTGGATTTTGATTACGATCCGGGTGGTGGCAGTAGATCCGCAACCGGAAGTGTTTAGTTTAGAGGGGACCAACTTATTTATTAGTGGGTATGAATCCTATTGGACCGAAAGCATTAAAAGTCTTTTCAAGGCCAATGGCGGAGGCGATATTTTTGTGGATTCCCATTCGATCGACGGATTTGGTGCTCCTAGTGATGTTTGGAGTAGTAATATGGCCAAAGATTTTAAAGCCAAATTAGGCTATGACCTAATGAACTATTTGCCGGCATTAATTGACGAAGGCATAGACCGAGTGTCAGGACCCAGAGGTACCGGTTTAGGGATCAATCATTATTATACCTTTAGCGACCAAAGTGATGTGCGCATTCGAGCTGATTACAATCAAGTTCGAACCGATTTATTTGTTCAAAACAGAATTATTCCTTTTACAAAATGGGCCAATAAATACAATTTGGCCCTACGTCTTCAACCCGGTGATGCGCCTACGGTAAATATTCCGGACCAGTTGGACGTCACCTACAACCTAATCCGACCCGAGCATGAAACGCTTTCGTCTGGAGACCAAATAGATGTGTACAGGCCCATGGCATCCGCGAATCACATCAGTGGAAATACCTGGTATTCCAATGAACTTGCCGCCGCTCGTTCACTGAATTATGTACAAACTTTTCAAGATATTATTGTTCGGATGAACAAGGGTTTTGCTAGTGGGCAAACCAAAGGCGTCTATCACGTATATCCTTATACGTTCACTGCCAAATCAGTTTGGCCCGGCTACAATTCTTTTGGAGAAGCCAGTTTTTCAAATAGCTGGGGGCCAAGAAATCCAATTTGGGCAGCCGACGCTCCCATGATCAATGATTGGTTGGCGCGAAACGAGCAGACAATGAAGCAAGGAGTAGCCAAAATAGATTTAGCCGTGTACATGCAAAACTATTCCTTCCCGGCACCCTTCTCGGCGGGCATAGGGAATGTGCGTTTTTGGAACGACTTGGCTCTTCAGGAACATGGGTTTACTTGGGATTATTTAAATCCAAGCTTGATGTCACTTCCACAAGTGGAGGTGTCTAAGCAAAGACTTTTTGACGCAGGCCCCGCCTATAAAGCATTTATATTAAATGGCTTATTGCAATCTGCGGCTACTTTTAATCCGGCTAAAAATACGTTACCGGTTGCTATGGCGGAAAAGATTTTGGCCTATGCTAAAAAAAACTTACCGGTTATAATTGTGGGGCCACTGCCTTCTCGCACTCCGGGAAATACGCCTTCAGAGGATGCGGTTTTGAAGAAAATTTTGGTACAATTACTACAGCAAAAATCGGTTCATTCTGTTGCCACAGAACAGGAAGTTCCCGCATTATTAAAGTCCTTAGGAATTTTGCCGGGTGCGCAGACGACGAAACCATCTAATTTGATGAGCATGCGCAGACATGATCCTAAAATGTCAAGTGATTATTACTTTTTATATAATCAAGGGGATGACCAAATTCCGGCGACGCCAAACAGCAAAGAAGAACGCTATAAAGGGATGACGATTACGCCTGGAAATATTTTTGAAGAGCCTAAAACGATTCGAGTGAAGGGTTTAAATCATGGAACAAAAATAGGCTCACCTTTAAGTACAAAAATTACTCTGGAAGGCAATGGACAGCCCTATATTTTGAATGCATGGTCGGGGGAAATCACGCCCATTGCCCACTATACTTCGAACGGGAAACAAGTGACGGTCGACATTCGCTTAGACGTAGACGAGTCTATGTTGATCGGAATTTCAAAGAACCCGGCACATGTTGGTATGCCAACTTCTTCGGTATATGTTCAGTCGACGGATGCCGATGGAGTTATTCAATCAAACAATGGAAGTTTATCTATTTTGGCTTATAAAGCAGGAACTTACAACACGACTTTCAGCGATGGGAAAAGTGTTCAAACCAAACTAGGCGCTACGCTAGACAAAATGGATTTAACTCGGGGTGCTTGGAAACTGAGTGTTGAAGACTGGCAACCTAAAAACAAATATGGAAGTTTAGGTGCCTCGGGTGCGGAGACTATCAAGCCCATTATTTCATTGGATTTAAGCTCATTGCAAGCATGGCCTGATATAGACGCGTTGAAAAACGTATCTGGGATTGGTACTTATACCTATAACTTGACATTGCCTAATGACTGGTCTTCTGAAAAAAATGGAGCTAAATTAAGTTTGGGTCAGGTGGTTGACACGTTTACCTTGACGGTGAATGGCCAGGCTATTGCCATAGACCAAATTAGTGCTGTGGCAGATGTAGGAAACAGTTTAAAAGCGGGCGATAATAAAATTGAAATAAGGGTGGCCACGACTTTGAATAACAAATTACATAGCTTAAATAAGGCGGTTGCGGACCGTGGGATCATTCAAGAATATGGTTTGGTGGGGCCAGTGATTTTGCAGCCATATACCAAGGCCATTGTTTGGAGCAAATAGAAATGAAAATCGGCTCGTTTTCGAGCCGCTTTTTTTAATGAGGCGTTTATAGATTGTACAGATTTTTTAAGGGGCATTATTTTAATTATTGTCGTCCTACATAAGCCAAAGGGCTTTATAAATTAAAATTGTTAATGCTATGTTTGATGCATCAACTCAACATTGAAATTGATTTTCGCATTTAATGCTGTAAAAACTTTTAAAATAGTTTCAAATCTTGCATCTGTTAGGCTATTTTCTATTTTAGAAATTTGAGCTTTTTTTACGCCGACTAACTCGCCTAATTGTTCTTGAGTTAAATTACGATCTTTTCTAATTTTTTTGATGGTTTGACCCAAAAGATCAAGTTTCAATTCATTTTCAAATGAGTCTCTATTGTGAGTTCCAATCTTTCCAACGAACTGGTCGGTCACTTCTTCTAAACTATATGTTTTCATGTGAATTTTGTTTTTCAGCAAAATTGGATGTTTCCTTTTTAAGAAACTAATTTAATAGTAGAAAAAATTAACCTAATTGCTTATGCGAGCCATCGCAGGCAGGCATTCGTTTTGAGAGTCCGCACCAACAGTCTAAAATACCTTTGCCCTTTAAAATACGAGGCGCGTATTTTTCAATTCTGGCCTTGCGTGTGGCCGATTGTTTAGCCTCCGCAAAATGCAATAAGTAGGCTCGTTGGCGACCAGGAGTCAAGCCAAAAAACGCATGTTGTAAATCGCTGTTAGTCGCAAAGCTTTCTTCCAATTCCAAAGGAACTGCATATTCTTCTGTTTTCTTCACGACTACTTTCTCCCCTGCTTTTTCTACTTCAATCGCATTTTGAATATAAGCTCGAAGCACTTCTTCTTGGCCTAACATTTCATCCATGCTCGTCATGCGAATTTGTCGGCCCGACTGTGTATTTTCGCCAGGCTTTCGCAACAGATCTTGTGGGTCTTCCATGAGCGCCCCTTTGAAAAATAGTAAGGCAAAATAGTCTTTGAAACCCTGGATAATAATGACATTTGCTTGTTCGCGCACATAGCAAGGCGCGCCCCATTTTAATTCTTCTCCCAATCCACTGTCCATCACAATGCTTCTCAATAGTGTGAGCTCTTCACGCCATTTTTTGGCATTTAATAGGAAGGCGTCTACTTTTGGATTCATGGAGGTTATAAATTAGTCATTATAA
>JABMMK010000007.1 GCA_013205605.1 Cytophagales bacterium
ATCAGAACCAATTATCCCTGTTTCAGACATAAGGGGAGGTTCTATTTTCCAAAAACAAAAATAATGCGTTTACAGATGATTCAGTCCATAAATAGTAAACGTCTAAATTTTAACCGGACACCAATGATTTAAAATCAATGATTTTTAATCGCATGGATAAAACTTTTTATCGAGGTGATAATTGCCATGCGTATCATTTTTTTCGAAAAGGAGTACTTCACTCGACAGGGGGATACGGTTTTTGGCGGACCAACAATCACATCATTTATTTTGATGAAAAGAGCAAAGAATGGGAGGCCTACTCCTCTACCGGAACCCCTCCTCAAGGTATTTATGGAGGGTTTGTCGCATATATTCCTGAAAAAGATGAGTTAATTTCATTTATGAATTACACCCATGATGTCAATGTAAATAATGGTACTTTTTTTAGAGACAAAGCCATTTATAGGTATTCGTTTAAGAATAATAAATGGGCTCAAATAGGATCCGTTTATTCAAAAATATTCTTAGAATTGTTTGATAAAGCTAATCCTGATCCCCATAATGGGCATTATTTTACGGGCAAATATTTTATCATGCCTGCTATTCCTTTTTCTGGATTCCAAGAATATTATGCAATTAATGCAAGGACTTTGGAGATCTTTAATTTCAAAGACTACGCCAATAGACTTACTAGGTTTAATATATACTCTCATGAAAGTAAAGTGATTGAGGTGTTAAGAAATAAAGAACTTGTTCTAAATATTAGACCTAACCAAAGTGAGAAGGTTGTTTATGTAGATAGTCAGTTGGAGAACGTGGATGCTTTATTTTTAAACTTAAAATCCGTTGGCTTTATCAACGAGCAAATTTGGTACCAATCTGAAATGTTCAATTGGTATTTATCCTTATTGCTTATTGCGATTATTGTTTGGGGGGTATTAAAAAAAGGAAAATCATTATTTTTTAAGCGATTTAAGTATGCCAATGAATTAAAGTTCTCAGGTAACTTGATCAATAAATCGACTATATTTTTGTTAAAAAGATTGGTTGATACCTATACAACGGGAGGAATAGATGTGGATGAAACCAATTCAATTTTACGATTAACTACATTGGCTCATGATGCGCAGCGATATAAAAGAAGCGCTATTGTCAAGGAAGCCAATGTAAAGCTCGCCTTATTGACCAATTGCCATGATACGATCCAAAGGCAAGATTCAGACTTAGATCGAAGGCAAAAAAGGTATATGATTAATTCGTTGGCTATCAATGCCGTCAAAGATTTTCTAAAACCTTAAGCAATATTACAATCCTGGCAGATTCCCTGGATGAGTAAATTACTTTCTTGCTTTAAGAATTTATCAGGCAATTGAATTTTTGGGATGATGACTTGCTCCAAACAGATTGTTTGACCACATGCATTGCATTTGAAATGTACATGATCATGTTGGTGAACATGTTCGCCCTGGTGGCATAAATCTTTGCAAAGGGCATATTTTGCACCGCCTTGATCATCTAAAACTTTATGGATTAATCCCTGACTTAAAAAAGTTTTAAGCGTTCGGTAAATGGTCACTCGGTCAAATGCGGCTTGTAATTTCAACTCAATATCCCCTTGACTTAATGCAAATCCAACACCTTCAAATGCCTTCAGCACCTCAATTCTGCAGGCAGTAGGTCTTAATTTAAAATCTGTTAAATGTTGTTCTAATGTGTCCAAGGTTGGTATTTATAAATTTTCAGTTTGCAATTTGACCATTTTTTGATAAACACCCTGTTTTTTCGCCATCAAATTTTCATGTGAACCCATCTCGACAATCTTGCCCGATTCCATCACAATGATCTTATCGGCAGACCTGATCGTCGACAAGCGATGTGCGATGATCAGACTTGTTCTATTTTTCATTAATTCTTCCAATGCCGATTGTACCCACTTTTCTGATTCAGAATCAAGTGCACTGGTGGCTTCATCCAAGATTAAAAATTTAGGATCTTTTAAGATGGCTCGAGCTATGGCTATTCGTTGTCTTTGTCCCCCGGAAAGCTTTACGCCTCGTTCGCCTACCAATGTATCATATTTTTCAGGGAATGATTCGATAAACTCTTTGGCATAGGCCTGCTCAGCTGCTTGTTGGATTTCCTGCTCAGAGGCACCCGGTTTACCATACGCAATGTTCTCTCGAATACTTCCTCCAAACAATAATACCTCCTGGGGCACGAGTGCCACCATTTTTCTCCAATCGCCCACCGGCATATCTTGAATGCTATAATCGCCCATCATGATTTTTCCCTGGCTCGGTTCATAGAATCG
>JABMMK010000032.1 GCA_013205605.1 Cytophagales bacterium
ACCCTCGACAAAGACACCCATTAAAATCACCTCCAAAAGATTAAAAACCAGCCTAAATGCTTACTCCTTTAATGCTCCATTAATGGCAGGAAAGATGAGCGTGGAGGACATGATGGATTTTTGTGTCGAACATGGGTTTGAAGGATTGGATCTAACTGCTTACTATTTACCCGGCTACCCCATAGTCCCTTCAGATGACTACTTGTTTAAACTAAAAAGAAAATGTCATCAAATTGGCCTAGAATTGAGTGGGACAGGTTGCAAGAATGATTTTGTTTTTGCCGACAAATCTGCTCGAGACCGAGAAATCCAATTGGTCAAAAACTGGGTAGATGCCACCGCAAAATTAGGGGCACCGGTGCTCCGAGTATTCGCTGGAAAAAGTGAATTGCCTGGGTATTCTTGGCAAGAAATTTCCAACTGGGTAGTCGATTCGCTCAAAGAATGTACGGAATATGCGGCAAAAAAAGGGGTGATTATTGGCATTCAAAATCACCACGATTTTATAAAAACAGCTGATCAGGTGATTGATATTATTCAACGGGTCAACAGCCCATGGTGTGGGCTCATTTTAGATGTAGGTAGTTTTCGAGATAAAGAAGTGTATTCGGAAATCAAAAAAGCGATACCCTATGCGATTAATTGGCAATTAAAAGAGACTGTTTTTTCAGGCAAGACTGAAATTCCCATCGACTTAAAAAAGACCTTTGAGATCATCAAAGAATCTAATTATCGAGGATATATCCCCATTGAAACACTTAGAAAGGACGATCCTAAAATAATCGTTCCGGAATTTTTAGCCCAAGTTAAACCCTATATTTTTTAGGGTTTAATTGAGCTTTCTTATTTTAAAAATCGCTTATCGATAGATAATTATTTGGATAGCGTTGGATATTTAATTCCTAATTGCTCTAAATAAGTTCCATATTTAGTCGGATCATAATAGAAAGGTTTCATGCGATCCCTGAATTGATCCATGATTTCTTTGTTCAGATGAATCGGCGCAGGATCTTTCTCCGAGATAAATGGAATGTATTTTTGATCCTTCGTTTGCACTTGGGTAAAATAAGTCTTCGCATCCTCGATGATTTTTTTATTGTACAGCATATCGATCAAAGTTAAAGCAGTCACTTTCGCACCTGCCAAAGTTCCTTTATGTGCAATAGGCGTGGCCATCGCGATCGCATCACCCCAATGATGACCCTTTGTTCCATGAATGTTTGCAGGATATCGAAGAACTACCGTGGGTACATTCCATGAAATATCAGCGATATCATCCGACCCACCACCCCATGAAAACTCCACAGATCCTTTTAAAGAATCAATCGTTTTTTTCATTCCATGAATGGGTTTTCCATAATTATCTTTGGATGGAGCTTCTAATAATTTTTGAACGGCTAAGGCTAAGGTTTCATCATCCTCCGACCATTTTGGCATTCCCACTCGCTGAATGTTTTTATACATCGCCTCGGCAATAGGCTTATTGAAATGGCCAGGCCAAGCAGTGCCTAAAAGTTTATATGACATTTTAGTATCCGTCATCATCGCGGCTCCCTCGGCAATTTTTATTCCAGATTGGAAGTTTTTCAATATGTCTTCATACGTCCGCTCTCTAAAATAATACCAAACATTCGCCTTGGATGGAACAACATTCGGTTGGTCCCCGCCATCAGGAATGACGTAATGAGATCTTTGCGTAGGTTTAAGGTGTTCCCGTTTAAAGTTCCAACCGATATCCATTAATTCCACGGCATCCAGCGCCGACTTCCCCCGCCAAGGTGATCCAGCCGCATGGGCAGCATCTCCCTCGAAATCAAATTGCACACTCACCAAACCATTCATTCCATTATCTCCATAATTGGACGAAAAATCACTGCTGACATGTGTAAAAATACAGGCATCCACTTTCTTGAAAAAGCCATCCCGAATGTACCAAGCTTTACTAGCAACTAATTCCTCGGCTACCCCAGGCCATATTACCAAAGTACCTTGAATATTATTTTCCTCCATGATTTGTTTGGCAGCTATAGCCGCATAAATAATCACCGCTTGACCAGAATTATGCCCCTCACCATGTCCGGGCGCACCATCAATCATAGGAGCACGAAATGCTACACCGGGTTTTTGAGAAGCTTTAGGAATACAATCAATATCAGAACCCAGCGCAATCACCGGTGAACCAGAACCCCAAGTTGCCATCCAAGCGGTAGGAATTCCCGAAACTCCTTTCTCGACTTTAAAGCCATTTTTCTCTAAAATATCGGTGAGGTATTTTGAAGTTTCAAATTCCTGAAATCCCAATTCGCCAAAACTGAAAACCATGTCCACCATCTCTTGGACATTTTTTTCCTTAGACTGGACAAGGCTTAAAACCTTCGTTTTCATTTGCTCGACAGGATCTACCGCTTTTTTCTTTTGCCCAAAAGCGATAAAAAAAGGAGAGCATGCTAATACCAAGAGACAAGCGATTGCCCGAAATTTTACGAATCTTTTCATAATTAATTTGTTGATTTCCCTCAATTAATAAAATAGTATTTCATCCACACGAAGCCAAGCAGGCTTACCCTTATTAACGACTTCCTCCTTCTTATCATCTTTAAGTAGATATTTAGGCAAACGTCTAAGTGATAGCGCTTTTATTTTATAATATTTATAAATACCTGGTTTAAGAGGTATATCCTGCCCCATTTGCGTATAGCCATTTCGCTTTTCCGGTTTTTCGGGTTTCACCAGGGCCACGCGGGTTAATGCATTCGGGCTATTTCCTGCAAACACCTCAATACTTACCGGAGGAAACACATCCGAATCCGTTTTCCTCAAATATGAAAAAGTAATCCCTTTAGGCGAAATAGGTTTTTTAAATTCAAACAAAGCTTCTAAATCGTTGTTAAAAAATCCTAACCAAGTATAATCAGGCAATTCACTGCGCCGACCCGTCTCCCTGAAACCTTGAACAAAATCCTTTAAACTATATCCACCCTTCGCTGGATATTTAAGATCAGGCTTACTGAGCAAATAAATTGAATCAGGAATAAAGGCTGATTTATACACTTTATATTCTAAGACACGGCTGGCCAACCAACCCGGTTTCGTAGCCATCACCTTAACCTTTGAATATTTTTCTATTTTTAGTGGGCCCCGAGATACTAAAGCTCCTAAACTATCTGGGGTAGAATCATTTAACGTATAATGAAAAATCACATCCTTTAAGGTATGCTTAAAAACAAAATCCTCATTGGGCTTTAAAATAAAATTCTCAGTCACTAAGATGGGCGGATTAATCTGTAATTGCTCATCCTTAAGCACATAACCTGCTTGGATTTTAACCTTTGGAAACTGTGCTTGAATACCAGCTACTTGGTCTAGGCTGACCCCCGTATTCCATATAAACACTTCCTTTAGCGAAGGAATTTTTCCCAATAGATTCACCAAAACCTCCTTATTTACTTTAGTTCCTGACAAAGCTAAGGATGTCAAATGCTTGCAAGCCGACAATTCACCCAAGGTCTTTCCAGTAATTTCAGTAAAATTTAAAATCAACTTTTCTAAATTAGAAAACTTCGTTAGTAAACCAATTTCTTCATCTTTGAATGGCATTTTTGCGAGATTCAAGCCGACTAACTGCTCAGATACCTTCGATAAATTTTCCAAAGTCTTTCGTTCATATTTCTTGCTTACATAAAAATCTGCCTGCAAGGCAGGAGCGTCACTCGACAAAGGATAAACAGAACAAAAAGGAGTATTAGCCGCAGCTAAATTTGACTCTGAGGCCGCTGAAAAATCATATACTTTAACTGGAATCAATAACGCCTGCGCCGTATTTTGTAATTTTTTAGCTAACGAAATAAGCTTGGAATTTGCCCCAAAAGACCCTAGCTTTTTAGACACCGAAGCGCCCTCTTGAACCCAAGCCGTTAATAGTAATACTTCATCGGGGCTCAACTGAGCCTTGCCTTTCGGCGGCATGTGCTTTTTGTTATCGATGGGCAATTTAGCTCTTTGAATAAAATGACTATTTAACGGATCTCCAGCCTTCCAAATAGATCCATTTTTTCCACCCTTTAATAATTTAGCAATCGAACTCATGTTCAAAGCACCTTTGGTCTTTTGATCATTATGACATGCCTCACACTTTTGCTTAAATATAGGTTGGATTACCGCCTCAAACACAACAGATTCTTCAGTCAAAACAACAGCTTCCCCATCTACTTTCGCCCATAAATAATCCTCTCCATGCGTCAAATCCGCACCGCCATGACCGGCCAAGAAAAAACTAGCTAAACCAACGAGAACACCATAAAATAGATTTCTGCCTTCCAAATAGCCTTTTTCATAAACAAAAAGTAGCAAGACATAAAGCCAATTGACCCCCAAGCCGGCCCATTGATGAAATGTAATTTGCTCCAAATCGTATCCGCCTTCCGAAGACAAAAACATGCCGAAAATCGCTGTAATAGCAGAAAAAATAGAAGTCAAATACAATAGAAATCTGAAAATTTCTTGAAAAGCCTGCGCATCAATCCACTTTTTAAGTACAAAAATCAACACCAAAAAGACCCCAAAGCCTATAGGCAAATGCAACACTAAGGGATGCATACGGCCCAAAAAAGCCAAAGGAATATGGATTTTATCTGTAAATAAAACAAGCACTAAAATCAAACCCTGTAAGAAAACAAGGAGGCTCGTGCTAAGTCTGAAAAATTTATTCATGTTTATAAGAATTAGGCCAACAAGCCAGGAATAACATTACCGGCAATATCAGTCAAGCGATACCTTCTGCCTAAATGCTTATAAGTCAATTGCTCATGATTAAGTCCCATTAAATGCTGAACCGTTGCATGGAAATCATGAATATGCACTGGGTCTTTCACCACATTATATCCAAATTCATCTGTTTCACCATAAACTATTCCTGGCTTTACGCCTCCACCAGCCATAAAAATACTGTAAGCACGAGGATGATGATCTCGACCATAATTTTCGACCGTATAGGTTCCTTGGCAATAATTGGTTCGGCCAAATTCACCCCCCCAAATAACCAAAGTCTCATCCAATAAACCTCTTTGCTTTAAATCTGTAATTAATGCGGCCGACGAACGATCCACATCTTGCGCCTGCATAGCCATTTCTTTTGGTAAATTTCCATGAGTATCCCATCCTTGATGATACAATTGTACAAAACGAACACCTGATTCAGATAATTTCCTGGCCAATAAAGCATTAGCCGCATAGGTTCCTGGAACTAAACAATCCGGACCATACATTTTAATAATATGATCAGGTTCCTTAGATAAATCCGTTAACTCAGGAACGGCCGTTTGCATACGATAGGCCATTTCATATTGTTGGACTTTTGCCTCCACCTCAGGATCTTTATTCTCATCAAATCCCAAATGATTCAACTCCGCTAATTCATCCAACATCCTCCTACGTGCATTTTTGTCGATTCCATCCGAATCATTCAAATACAAAATAGGGTCATCAGAACTACTAAAAACAACTCCTTGATGCAAGGAATCTAAAAATCCATTGGTCCATAATTTGGAGTATACCCCCTGCCCATTCCCTCTGCCTCTCGATAATAACACACAAAATGAAGGCAAGTTTTTATTCTCACTACCTAAACCATACGACATCCAAGCACCCATACTTGGCCTATTTCCCACCTGTGCACCTGTTTGTAAAAAAGTCAATGCAGGATCATGATTGATCGCATCCGTGTTCATGGTACGAATGATACAAAGATCATCTGCGATGTTTGCAATATTGGGAAAGATATCACTAATCCAAGCTCCAGATTGACCGTATTGCTTGAAGCCGAAAAACGAACCCATCAACGGGAACTTATCTTGGCTTGCCGTCATTCCCGTTAATCGCTGATTTCCTCGGATTGACGCCGGCAAATCCTCGCCAGAACGAGTGATTAAGGTGGGTTTGTAGTCGAAGCTCTCCAACTGTGACGGGGCACCGTTTTGGCATAAATAGATAATTCGTTTGGCTTTGGGTGCAAAATGAGCCATTCCCAAAGGCATCGCATTCGCCGCAGAATCACCTTTCCATAAGTCAGGGACCAACAACGAACCCAAGGCTAAACCACCAATTCCCGCAGCTGCCTGTCCGAAAAAGTGTCTCCTAGTTACATTTAACCTACTATTTAAAAATTCATTTTCCATCGTATTGATATTAAACTCGAATTAAAGCCTCCTCCATATTATAAATTAATTGGATCGTCTGCATCAATGCCGCCGTATAAAAACGAATCGCTCCCGGATCTTTTTTATATTCTCCAATTTTCAATAATTTTTCAATTTTATTAGGCTCCTTTTTAAAGGATGCTTGCTCATTTTCAAAATAGCGCTTTAAAATAATCAACTCTTTTTCACTTGGCTTTCTGCAAATAATTTTCCTAAAGGCCTTTGATAATACCACGTCTAAACTACCTTTCTCCGCCGACAAATGACTAGCTAAAACCCTTGAACTCTCCATCACATGTGGATCATTCATCATCACTAAAGCTTGTAAAGGTGTATTTGTCCTTCCTCTTTGGACCTCACATTGATCCCGATTACTCGCGTCAAAAATCAACATAGACGGAGGAGGAACCGTTCTTTTGATAAAAACGTACATGCCTCTTCGATACAAATCTTGATTATGGTCTTGAATATACGTCATTAAAGATCCCCGACCAGAAGTGGCCATTTCCCATAAACCCTTCGGTTGATATGGCTTAACACTAGGCCCACCAATTTCCGGATTTAAAATATCAGCCGATGCCAAGACATGATCCCGCACATTTTCAGCAGGCAACCTTAATCTAGGCGCATGTGATAAATAAATATTATCAGGGTCCGACTTTAAAGCCGCCGAAGGAACATCGGACGATTGTTGGTACGTGGCCGACATCACAATTTGCTTAACCAATCGCTTCATGTTCCAATGATGCGCTTTGAAGTCGGCGGCCAACCAATCCAGCAATTCAGGATGTGTAGGCAACTCACCTTGCATCCCA
The DNA here is from genome assembly GCA_013205605.1 of Cytophagales bacterium. Classification (GTDB taxonomy): domain Bacteria; phylum Bacteroidota; class Bacteroidia; order Cytophagales; family Spirosomataceae; genus Aquirufa. The sequence goes on from JABMMK010000032.1 coordinate 7,010, forward strand.
AAATCCCCTAACGTTTTTACAATTCCACGACCAAAAAACTGAGCCCAAATCCGGTTCACAAACACACGCGATGTTAAAGGATTCGCATCATCAAACATCCATCGAACTAAACCTAACCTGTTTTGGCCATACTTAGCCGTCGAATACGGCAGAATACTTTTCGGAATTCCAACTCCCACTTCGAACGTAGGCATGTCGTAATTACCCCGACTTAATATATGCGTTTTGCGCATATTAGCAGAATCCTTCATGACCATCACATCGACCGCAAATGTATCCCGCTTATTGATAAATTTCAATAAATTATTGACATCTTTAGAAGTGATGCGCATATTCGGTGGATCAGCAAAAGAAGCATCAATAGTACCAAATAAACCTTTTTCAGGCACTTGGTTAAAAAATGCATAGGTACTGTAATAGTCTTTTTGCGAGATCGGATCGTATTTATGATCATGGCATTTGGAACATTCAAAGGTTAATGCCAAAAATGATTTCCCAAAAGTACTCGTCCGATCATTGATATACTCCACACGATATTCCTCGTCTATCACCCCGCCTTCCTGCGTAATCTTGTGGTTCCTGTTGAATCCCGTGGCCAATAACATTTCTTTGTTGGCCCCCGGAATTAAATCTCCGGCCAACTGCCATGTCACAAATTTCTTGTACGAATAATTAGAATTAAACGCGTGAATCACCCAGTCGCGCCAAGGCCACATCGTCCGCAAACCATCATCTTGATATCCATGCGAATCTGCATATCGAGCCACATCCAACCACGGTGCGGCCATTTTCTCCCCAAAATGCTTGTTGGCCAACAACTCATTGACAATTTTCTCATAAGCTTTAGGATCCGTATCCTTTAAAAAACGATCCTGCATTTCAAGCGTAGGGGGCAATCCTGTCAAATCAAGGCTAACCCTTTTTAAAAGTCGCTCTTTATCCGTTTCTTTTGAAGGACTCAAACCCTTTTCCTTCATTTTGGCATACACGAAATAATCAATGTCGTTTCGCACCCACGCCTCATCGGCATCTGGCAAATCAAGTTTTGCGGGTTTTATAAAAGACCAATGTGGTTTGTACACAGCTCCTTGCTCAATCCACTTCTCAATTAAATCAATCTCATACTGGGTTAAAACCAAATTGGATTTCATGCTAGGCATTCGTAGCGCAGTATCTTTGGTAATTAAACGCTGAAATGCATCCGAATTTTTAGCGTCACCAGGCACAATCGCATGTGCTTTTGCATTATCCTTAAATGCCGCATAAGCACCCTCCTTGGTATCTAAACGCAAATTCGCTTGTCGTTTATTGGCATCCGGTCCATGACATTTAAAGCACCGATCAGAAAGAATGGGACGTATGTGAAAGTTATAATCAACCACATCTGGCATAGATGTGTCCGAACCCTGTGCATCGGAACAGCTCCAAGCGGCATACATGCAAATAGCAGCTAGGACAACAGGAATGATGATTTTAAATATTTTCATAATGAAGTTTAGGGATCCTTTCGGATTTTAAAACGAAATATACGATTAAATTTTTTCTTTAAAAATTACCATTGTAGAAATTACATTGTGTTTAATTTAGAGAGGACAATAATTAATTTTGGTACTCCCTAAATGAAACTTTTTTTAAATTACCATTGCAGATATTCCAAGGTGTTCAGCTCAGGACCTCCCCCACGGTTTGCACTTCCCGCCATGATGTACAATTTATTCTTGTATAAAATGGTCGAGGTACCATGTCGGCCTTGCAACAAAGAAGGAAATTTCACCCACTCATTCGTTCTCACATCGAGCGCCTCTACCTCCGCGTGTGCAGGAACTTGTTTGGTACTTTCTCCCTGCAAGACAATGACATATGGATATTTAGTCAAGGTACATGTTCCCGCCCTGAGGGTAGGAAGGCCATTAGGCAAAGTAGTCCAAGCACCTGTTTTGAAATCATATACATCTACCTCAGCAATTGTTTTATCCAACACTTTTCCAATGGCTGCATGGGAATTACGCCCACCCACCAAATACAATTTATCGCCCAGCATAGCAGCTTGGACATGATCTCTGGCTCTAGGTGCATCTGGCAATTGGGTCCACGTATTTGTTTTCGGGTCAAATACATCGAACCAACTCACATGCCCGTCATAGTGTCCATCCTTGATTCCACAAACGGTATATATTTTATTTTTGTAGGCAAAAATTCCTGCCGATCCTCGTAATCTGTCCGTAGGAATCTTGGCACCTTCACGCCAAGTTTTTGTTTTGGGATTAAAAATCAACATGTTTTCAATGGGCTTTTCATGGGGATACCCACCCGTAAAGGCACAAATAACATAAATTTCATGTTGGAAACTTAAGGCCTGAAAATGATGAAATTCGATGGGCGTATCACCCAAATTCTCCCAGGTATTTGTCTTCGGATTATAGGCTTCGATGGCCTTTTTCCCCCGACCACCTAAGGCATAAAATTTACCGTCACATTCGACAAAACCACTTTCATGCCGCTTTAAAGCGGTATTTGATGGTTCTAACACTTGCCAAGGTCCTGAAGGAATTTGTGCAAAAGAAGCAAAAGAGATAGCTAGTCCGAAGACCATTCCCATTAATTTTTTCATAGGTTTAGATTCAATTGAATAGCTAAAATACAAAATTATTGTAAACCTTTGACCTTCAATGAAGTTATTAAAATTGAAAAATAATTTTTAGCTTAGCGCTCGAATTAATAAAACCTACCATGTACAAAAAAATAATGATTGTCGGCCTTATCGCTACAGCCACTTTATCCATCATGTCGTTAAATACGGCTCCTAAACAATTTGTTTTGGATGAGCCCACGGAAAAGACTTATACACAATATTGCTCTTCTTGTCACGGCGAAAAAGTAGAAGCATTTGTGGATCGTAAATGGAAACATGGAAATACAAAACCAGAATTAGTTGCCAGCATCACGAATGGATACAATGATATGGGTATGCCAACTTGGAAAGGCATATTATCTCCCAAAGACATCGATAAATTAGCTGATTTAATCGTCGAAAATTTAGCTGGAGTGGAGCAATATAAATTCGAGAAAAAGCCCAAATCAAATATTTTTGTGTCTGAAGGCGTTACCGTTAAATTGGATACGATTGCCACTGATTTTGATAGTCCTTGGGGATTTGCTCAATTGCCAAATAAAGATTATTTGATTTCTGACCGAAAGGGGAAATTGTATTTGGTCGATCAAAAAAGAAATAAAACCGAAATCACAGGGACACCAGAAGTTATAGCGAAAGGCCAAGGAGGTCTTTTAGACATAGCCTTACATCCTAAATTTGCGCAAAACGGTTGGGTCTACATGTCCTACTCTAAATTCAAAATGGATGGTTCGACCACAATGACTTCGACAGGAATTGTTCGAGGAAAAATCAAAAACAACATGTGGGTAGAGTCTCAAGAACTATTTGAGTCGCTTCCCTATACTAAAACATTACAACATTTTGGCTCTAGAATCACCTTTGACAAGAAAGGATATATGTTTTTCTCTGTAGGCGAAAGAGGCATGGAAAAGGTATTTCCGCAAGAAACAGATAATGATAATGGAAAAATTCACCGCCTACATGATGATGGAGCGGTACCCAAAGATAATCCGTTTGTGGGCAAAGATGCAGCTAAATTCCATCCTAGTATTTATTCGTACGGCCAAAGAAATCCGCAAGGATTGACCACAAATCCATGGACTGGAGATATCTGGGAAACAGAACACGGCCCACGTGGAGGAGATGAAATCAACATTATCCAAGCCGGCCGCAATTACGGTTGGCCCGTCATCTCCTACGGAATTAACTATGATGGAAAGCCGATTACCAACATCTCGAAAAAAGAAGGCATGGAGCAACCTGTTTCTTATTTTGTTCCGTCGATCGCCCCATCAGGTTTGACCTTTATGAATACCGACAAATATCCGGCATGGAAAGGGAATTTGATGATCGGTTCTTTGCGTTTCAATTACCTAAATCGTTGTGTAATTAAAGACAACAAAGTGGTTATGCAAGAGAAAATTTTACTCAATGTGGGCCGTTTACGTAATGTCAAATTAGGCTCAGATGGGTATCTGTATATTGGCGTGGAAAATCCAGGAATGGTGTTTAGGGTTAACCCGAATTAGGTAATAGGTAGGGGACGGGTTTACCCCGTCACAAATTTAGGTAAGAGGTAATAGGTATTAGGTAATAATTAATAGGGAATAGGTAGGGGGACGGGTTTACCCCGTCACAAATTTAGGTAAGAGGTAATAGGTAATGTTCCGTCGACTTGTTGGGTCATAATGCCTAATTCCTATTAGAAGATGATATTACTCATATAAATCAGACGTTAAAAACATTGAATTTTAATTAATTTCACAAACCCTATCATCATAGCCTAGCATGGAAAATAAGATTAAAAGAAACGAATTTTTAAAATCATTAGGATTAAAAGGTGCTTCATTAATGGCGATTTATTGTGGTACCAGCGCCTTAAGTTCTTGCCAAAACGAATCAGATGTCGCGCCTTCAGGCAATGTAGATTTTACCTTAGATTTAACTAATGCCTCATATAGCGCCTTAAATACGGTTGGCAAGTACATTGTTTTGAACCAGGTGGTCATCGCCCGAGTTTCAGCCACAAGTTTTGCTGCAGTTACGCAAATTTGTTCTCATCAGGGTCAAGCCCAAGTCATGTACAATGGATCAGGATTTTCATGCCCAGTTCATGGTGCTTCTTTTAGTATAACGGGGACAAGAACTAACAATGTTAGCAGTAAAGATATTGCTGTATACAAAACGAGCTTGACCAATACAAGCCTTCGGGTTTTTTCTTAAGATGAAAACTAAAATCTTATTCCTTTTTGGCATGCTGTGTGCAACCCCATTATTGGGTCAAAATGATTTATTAGCCATGCTCAACCAAGAGGATGCCAAGAAAATCACCTATACACAAGCCACCTTCAAGGGCAGTCGATTTATCAATGGCCAAACGGTGGAAACGATTGCCAAAAAACATGTAAATTTTTGGATATCGCATCGATTTGGGGCATTAAATTCTGGATTTATGGACAACTTCCTAGGTTTGGACGAAGCCAAAATTAGATTAGGGTTAGAGTATGGATTAAGTGATGTTTGGCTGTTGGGAATGGGTCGATCTACCATCGAAAAAACCTATGATTTTTACAGTAAATACAAGGTTTTGAAGCAATCCAATCAAATGCCTGTGACACTTACGATCTATGGGAGTTTAGCGACCAATACCATGCCGACGGGCTATATATTGCCTTCAGGGAATATCATGAGATATGAAAATAATTTACAGCGACAAACGTATATGGGCCAAATACTGATTGCAAGGAAATTTACCGATAAGTTATCCCTGCAGATTATGCCCACCATCTTATACAACAACAAGGTAGAATCTATTTATTTTGACAATAACCTATATTCATTGGGCTTTGGAGGCAGGTATAAATTGACCAACCGATTAAGCTTATCGGCCGAATATTATAAGAACATTGTGGATACCGAGAACTTCTTACAAACCTCTGGAACTGCCTATCCGTACCAAGATTCATTTTCGATAGGATTTGATATCGAAACGGGAGGCCACGTGTTCCAATTGCATTTTACAAACTCCAAAGGAATGATCGAGAAACATTTCATTAGTCAAACCACGGGGACTTGGGGCAATGCCGACATATTTTATGGATTTAATTTGGCCAGAACTTTTAGCTTAGAACCTGATAAAAAGAATAAAAAATGAGACATTTAATCGTAGTATTTAGTTTAATTATTTTAGGTTTTCAGGCGAATGGGCAGTTGTACATGGCACAGAATGGAGAGGTTTCTTTCTTTTCCAAAACTCCCCTTGAGGATATTGACGCATTAAATAAGCAAGTGGGCAGTATCATCAACAC
>JABMMK010000008.1 GCA_013205605.1 Cytophagales bacterium
CTGGAAAATCTACGGCCTTGTATTGAACGACCCACGCATAGGAATCTTGAGGAACTCTAACCCCATTAGATTTCCCATCCCATTGAAGATCAGAGGACCCTGATTTGAAAAATATCGTTTCACCCCAACGGTTAAAAATTTGAAGACTTAAAATTTCTACGCGTTTGGCAACTTTAGGTAAGGGAGAAAAATAATCATTTTTACCATCGCCATTGGGTGTAAAAATGCTGGGTGCAATAATAATAGGTTCGCATTTATCGGAGACTGGAAAGGTATTGTTTAAAATACAATTGTCTTTATCGGTGATTTTTACTTGATAGCTGCCGCTGGATTTGACTAAAATTTGGTTCAACGTGTCCACTGAACTAAGCGAGGGTCCGGTCCATTTGAATTTCAAGTCTTTCATACTTGAATTTAATAGGATAGGAAATGGAACCGGGCTATCCATGCAAATAGAAAAGTCTTTTTTGGGCATCACATAACTATTCTCCAAGAAATTCACTTTGGTAGATACCTTCACAGAACATTTTGTGGCTGTATCAGAAAGGGCTAAAGACAAATCACCTCCTGGGTATTTAAATGTGGCAGTGGGTGTTTTATCCCCATTGCTCCATACAAAACTAAGGTTCTTAGAAACGGGAGATTTAGTAAGGCTAATTTTTGCATCCGTTTGACAAATTCGATTGTATTCTGAGTCCAACGTAACTGGCTTTAAGACCACGATATCAAATTGCTGAGCATCCATCAAATAGGCCATGACACAACTATTGGTAATGGCCGCGGTGATGACATATTTGTCAGATGTGGCAAAATCATATTTTAGCTCCGCCCCCGTGAAAGAATAGATAAGTTTTTTGGTGTCCAAAGGAACCAAAATTCCCGTTTTAGGCTCTGGAAATGGGCTCAGTGTCGTTTGATAAATCTTCCAATCGATGCGGTCATTATTTAATGGATCACAAAGTTTCTGAGAAATAGTAAACTTAAAAGTAGTACCCTCGCAAGTTTGTGTGATGGAAGGAGGACTTTGAGGAGTAATTGGAAATGGAATCGTAGGCGGTAAACCTAATTGGCTCGTCGCCCCTGACGGCAAAGTGATCGGTTTTCCCAAAGAATCCAAACCAAAACCATTTCGGGTAAATTTTGCCATAATATTGGTGTCCCCTTTGGCAGTCACTAAATTATTTAACCCTTTAATCTTCCCAAGGATGTTACTACCCTGAAAAGCGGCAAAAATAATCGCATAGTTGACAGGATCAATTTGCAGCGCACCCACCTTTTCTGAGCCTGAATAGATTACTTGCTTGCTCGCCAATGTTTTTACTGCATTTTTACTGGATATGTCAAATTGCAAAATTTGAGAGGGAATTGAACCTCCATCTCCTTGCATGGAAATATAGAGCACACTGTCGTTGGGTGAAAATTCAACCCCGTATAAAGTGGGCGGACTTGGCCCCAAATCTAACGTAAAAGACAAAGTCGATTTTCCGGTCGCTTTATCGTATTCATAGATATCTACTTTATTGGTCGGCGGCCCTGGGATCGTAATGGCCAACTTAGTCGAGTTAGGCGATGAAATTTTGGTATTGCCCGTTGACCCAGCCGCTGCAGAAATACTCGTACCCGATTTTGTGACAATAGGTGCTGAAATCCCTGAGGCAGATACTTTAAAAATTCGGGTGGTCGTTGACGTGGCCAATGGATCTGCATCTTGGGTGACGAGCCAATAAAAACCTCCACCCCCTTCGGTCGCTAAAATTCTGGAAGTCGTAGGAACGGGACTTAAGGTGTCATTTAACACAGAGATCCCTCCTTTGCCTTTGTTCATTTTCATGTCCACGATGCTGTAAAAAATTAAATTCTCTCCTTTCGCATTTTTTTGGAGTGTAAAAACATAATATTCGGCTTGGCAACCTTTACATGAAGTTTTGGGGATGATGGTGACCCCTTGGGAATTTGCGGGATCGCCATTTAAAATTTTGCTTGGGTCGATGGGATCATTAAACTTGTCAAAAACCTTTTGGCCATCTGTATAAAAAATCAGTCCATTGGAAATACTTGGGTCCTCCATTTTAGCTACACCATTGGGTGCATTAATTTTACTGGTGACTAAAGTCGGGTTATCCGGTGAACCCGTAAACAAAATAGAAGCCCCGTCTCCAAAAGCCCAAGCCTTAGTAAATTTGGAAATGTTTTTATCGGGATCTCGTTCTCCACAAATTTTGATTTGCATTTTGGCTTCGGCCGTGCAGCCTGAAGCTCGATCGGTTATTTGAACAGAATAGCATCCTGAGTCACGAACCTTAATCGTATCTGTCGTTTTCCCGCTGGGATACCATAAAACATCGATGGGATAATTAGGTTTTCCTACCTTCCCAAATGCGTTCAGTTCTACGAATTGGCCATCGCAAATGGTCTTTGTGGTGTCCTTGTCATCCTTTCCTAAATATATATAAGGGAGTTGGCCTACTGTGAACTTCTTAAATTCCTTAGTCGTCGTCGTGCCATTGACCAAAGTCAAAGTCACCGTTTTAACGCCTGGGGTGCAATATTGATGGGAACCCGTACGAAGCGTAGATGTGTTGGTCGGCGACCCAGGTTCGCCAAAATCCCAAAAATAATTGGTTCCCGCGGGCATGTCCACGGCCCAATCAAACACGGTTGCCAAGTCGCTTGACGGACTCACGGTGCAATTCGCACATTGGGTAATGCAATTATTGCGAATGATGATTTGGCTAAAGGAAATATGACTAATCAATAACCAAGAGAGCAGGAAAAGAAATTTACGCAGCATGGTGTAAAAATGATTAAGCGACACAAATTAAGTCATTTTATTGGTTTTTGAAAAGCTAAGCGTTAAATTGCGGGGCTAAGCGCAAAATTATGAGAAAAATCGTTGTGATTTTTTCATGTTTATGTACCCTTACCTTGAGCCCTTGGGTTGTTCGTGGACAAGATCCTGCTTTGTCACAATTTTACGCGGCGCCCCTATTAATTTCTCCGGCCTTTGCGGGAGTTAGCCAAACCTCCAAAATTAATTTCAATCACCGAAATCAGTGGCCTAATTTAAACGCTAATTATCAATTTTCATCCATAACGGCTGATATCAGTGTGGCTAATATCAATAGCGGTTTTGGGTTTATTGCTTCGACAGACAAGCAATTTTCAAATTTAAAAACGACCACCTTAGGCCTTCAGTACGCATATCATGTAACATTGACACCTGAAAGTTCTGTTTCGTTTGGCGTGGAGGGCGCTTATGTGAATCGAGGAATTGATTATTCGAGTTTGGTGTTTGGGGACCAAGTGAGTTCATTGGTCAGCGGAGGTAGTTTAGGTACATCCACAGATCCGATCTTGAGCCAATTTAAACCCAATGCCAATTATGTTGACTTGTCGACGGGAGCCTTATTTAATTTAAAAAACACTTGGTTGGGGGTATCTGCACATCATTTAAATGCC
>JABMMK010000033.1 GCA_013205605.1 Cytophagales bacterium
AAAATCTGGTTAAAAAATATGGGGCTTGATTGGTGAATGACCATATCTCCTACCAAGTAGCTCAGGGGGAAATTGTGGGCTTGTTGGGCCCTAACGGAGCCGGCAAAACCACTTCCTTCTATATTGCCACAGGTCTAGTTAAACCGAATTCAGGCAAAGTGTTTTTAGATGATTTAGATGTCACTAGCTTACCTATGTACAAGCGAGCACGTTTGGGCATTGGCTATTTGGCCCAAGAAGCCTCCGTTTTCAGAACCTTGTCGGTAGAAGAAAACATCCTGGCCGTCCTTGAGATGACAAACCTCTCAAAATCAGAACAGAAAGAAAAAACAGAAAGCCTCCTCGAAGAATTCTCCCTAACCCATGTTCGGAAGAGTTTAGGCCAAGTACTTTCTGGGGGAGAACGCAGACGCACTGAAATTGCCCGAGCACTGGCCGTTGACCCGAAATTCATCCTATTAGACGAGCCCTTCGCCGGAGTTGACCCCATTGCCGTGGAAGAAATCCAAAGCATTGTGGCGAAATTAAAATATCGGAATATTGGCATTCTAATCACTGACCATAATGTAGACGAGACTTTATCCATCACGGATCGAGCTTATTTACTTTTTGAGGGTAGGATTTTAAAAGCAGGCACTCCTCAAGAACTGGCTGATGATGAGCAAGTGAGAAGGGTGTATTTAGGGAAGAATTTTAAGCTAAGAGAAGGTCGTTAGGTAATAGGTATTAGGTAATAGAAAAAAATTAGGTAATAAGTATTAGGTAATAGGTATTAGTAAATGAAAAAGGAAACCCAAGCAATTCATGCGACTAACCTAGTGGACGAAACCGCTGGGGCCATTGCCACACCGATTTTCTTATCCACCACTTTTCTCCGCGATGAAGATGGGAGCTATCCCAAGGGGCACATGTACTCCCGGAATTCGAATCCCAACCGTGATGCCCTAGAAAATGGTTTAGCTATTTTAGAAGGAGGAGCTAAAGCCTTTGCCTTTGCTTCAGGTTTAGCTGCGGTTTCTGCCGTTTTTCAGTGCTTGAAATCTGGCGACCATGTCCTCATGCCATCCGTCGGTTATTATGCCTCCATGAAATTAGCCGATGAAATCATGGGACCGTGGGGTCTACAAATGAGCCAAGTGAACATGGAAGATTTGGATGCCATTCGGGCAGCGATCCAGCCAAATACCAAACTCATTTGGGTCGAAACTCCCGCGAATCCCCTACTTGGAATATCCGATATTCAGGCTATCTCTACCCTCGCTCATTCGCTGGGAATATTCGTTGGCGTAGACAATACCATCGCCACGCCCATTTTACAAAATCCCATTTCTTTAGGTGCCGATATTGTGATGCATGCTACCACTAAATACATTGGTGGGCATTCCGACGTACTCGGAGGAGCAATTATTGTGCGGGATGATGAATGGTCGGCGCGTTTAAAACGGGTACAAATTCTCATGGGCGCCACCCAAAATCCATTGGATTGTTATTTATTAGCCCGTGGTCTGAAAACTCTTCCACTGCGCATGCGAGAACATTCTGCCTCTGCATTAGCGCTGGCCCAACGTTTGGAAAAACATTCCGCTATCGAGCAAGTACATTATCCAGGCTTAACCTCGCATCCACAGCATGCACTGGCTAAGCACCAAATGCCCCATGGATTTTCTGGAATGATCTCGATTCAAGTAAAAGGTGATGAAGCAAATGCGCGGAGAGTAGCTTCAGAGTTAAAATTATTCCAACAAGCCACCAGTCTAGGTGGAGTAGAATCTCTAGTAGAACATCGCCGATCTATTGAAGGTCCCGATAGTAAGACTCCCGGTAATTTACTACGGTTGTCCATCGGTTTGGAACACGTAGATGACTTATGGGAAGATTTGAATTCATCCCTGATGCCCAAAAAATTATAAAGACAAATTAAGATTTATTAAATAAGCATTGAAAGGTTTTGTGTAATCAAAACCATTTACATGCACTTTGATCATATGATCAAGCCCTTGATTAATCTGAACGATGGGAATTAATATTCCTGTGTTTGGATTGCTATCTGATCGTAAATACACGACATGTCCACGGGTAGTTTTTTCCAAAACGCTTAAGTTCAAAATTTTATATTGCCCCATTTGAGGGTCTATTTGATATTGCTTTTCCAAGGTTAATTTTTGCCCATTCGATATTTTTAATTTCCCTAATGTCAAACCATTAATTTCAGAAGGGAAATGGTATAATCCAGCATTGGATAATAAATATGAATCACGAGATGTTAAAATATAATTAGCCGACTTTTTAAACAAAAAAGCATTACTCGCATCTAATTGAACTCTATTTTTTAAATCATACAGCCGCTTTTGGGCATTTGAATAAGAGAAAATTCCAAATAAAACCGCCGGAATTAAGTAATAAGCGGGCTTCATAAATGCCTTATTCTTCAGATCAACCACTAGCATTAAATATAAGATGACTAATAAAAAGGCTCCATACGTATAAAATCGATCGGCCAATAATACTTGAAGAGCCGCTTCCCCTCCATCTGAAACTCTACCAATAGCTATTAAAGCCCCAGTCATTAAAGTTTGAACAAATAAGAATAGGGGGAATAGTCTCGCCGAAGGCTTTGAAACAGATTTTTCAGAAATAGTTTGCCATAAAAAATGAGCACAATAGGCTATAATAAAAACCCCAATCATCCAGGCGATAGCCACATTATGTTTTAAAGAACTTCCCAGATAAACCAAAATGCCCTTTACAAACAAATAGATCTTTTCTACATAATTCGTTTTTGAAATGTTCGAATGATCCCCCACATAATCATGAAAATAAAAGACAAAAATAAGTACCATCAATAGGACAAAAGTTGCCCTAAACTTCGATTTAGTAAAGAATAAATAACATAAGGCCCATAAAATAAACACAAGGCCTTCGGTAGAAACAAATGGGTAAAATAAAGCCATAATTAAAGGCCAAATATGACTAGGTTTATAAATTAGCCCATAACTTATTAACACCATAAATAAAATGGATGATAAGTGTTGTAAAACTCCGATTAACCCATAGTTATCTAAATTTCCATTAACAGAAAATAATAAGATTGACACGCCCACTAAATACCAAGTTGACATTTGCTCTCGCTTCAAATACCTAAAAATTATCCATAATATGGCGATCGATTGGAGATTGGCTAACATGATGATTACTTTAAAATTAATAATCCCAATCATTTTATAGTATAAAACCAAAAGCGTCCTTGAAAAAGCAATTCGATGAATGTAACTATGAAAAGCGAAAATATTTCCTAGCCGTTCAGACCATGAGATTTTATCAAATTTTTCGATAAGGTCTAAGTAAATAATATCATCGCCCCAACTAGGGAAATTGACTACAAACTTGTTCAACAAAAAGAAATGAATAGCAGCTGGAATTAAAATGAGAACTACCAGAAAAATATTACGCTGTTTTGCCATTTTTAGAAATAAATTTCGAAAGCAAAATAAACTATATTTTATCAGTTTATTGGCGAGATCAATTAAATAAGGGAAATTATTTAATTTACCTTTATGAAAAATATTAGGTCAATATGCTTACCGCAAAAAAAAATTGGAAATTTTTACCTCCTCCAAGTCCCATAGCCATTAACCAGTTACAGGAAGAATTAAAAACAACTAAAAATTCCTACTTCCTTACTTTAATGGTTAATCGAGGGATTTTAACATTTGACAAAGCCAAGCATTTCATGGTGCCGTCACTGGAGGATCTGCCAGACCCTTTCCTCATGCAAGACATGGAGATCGCGGTTGAACGATTGGCTTTGGCTTTAGAAAATGGAGAGAAAATACTGATATATGGTGATTATGATGTGGATGGAACGACATCGGTCGCTTTGGTCTACGGATACTTAACCGAAATATTGGGAGCAGATGCCGACTACTATATCCCCGATCGTTACAGCGAAGGATATGGCGTGTCCCAAGCGGGTATCCAATATGCCTATGACAATGACTATAGCCTAATCATATCCTTGGATTGCGGCATCAAAGCCCACGAACGGGTTGATTGGTGTAACGACATGGGCATCGATTTTATCATTTGTGACCACCATTTGCCCGAAGAAACCATTCCAAAAGCCATCGCGGTCCTAGACCCCAAAAGGGTCGATTGCGCCTATCCTTTCAAAGAATTAACGGGTTGCGGAGTCGGATTTAAGCTTTTATGCGCCTTCGCGCAGGCCCATGATTTAGACATGGATCCCATTTTTGATCGCTTAGATTTATTGGCCTGCTCGATAGCCGCCGACATGGTTCCAATCACGGGTGAAAATAGAATTTTGGCTTTTCATGGACTAGTCAAACTAGGCGCAAATCCAAGTCCCGGGCTTGCTTATTTATTGCAAAAGGCCAACAAAAAAGCGCCGATTCAAATTAGCGATATTGTCTTTTCCATTTCACCTATCATCAATGCAGCCGGTAGAATGGAACATGCCCATGGTGCCGTGAAGTTATTGTTGGCCTCCGACCTCATCGAAGCACAAATGTTGGCCGAGGCAGTCATCCAACAAAACCTGGAGCGCCGAGTGGTCGAAAAAGAAATCGTCGGCCAAGCCCTTTCATTATTTGACACCAACACATTTTTGCAAACCGCCAAAAGTACCGTGCTATTTCAAGCCGGTTGGCACAAGGGGGTCGTCGGCATCGTCGCCAGTAAAATCCAAGAATTTTATTTTAGGCCCACCATTATTTTAACAGAGTCACACGGCCAAATTGTAGGCTCAGCCCGCTCGGTCAAAGGTTTTGATATTCATGCAGCTTTAGAGAAATGTGCCGATTTACTGGCTCAATTTGGCGGACATACCCACGCAGCAGGCTTACACCTAAAACCAGAAAACCTGCAGGCTTTTATTGAGCGCTTTGAGGCGCTGGTGCAAGCTGGGTTGCCAACAGGCGAGTTGAGGGCTGAGTTGACGGTCGACTTGCAAGTGCCTTTGGAAGCCATGACGCTCTCATTTTACGATCAATTATTATCCCGGCTTTCCCCCTATGGTCCAGGCAATATGATGCCTAATTTTCTAAGTGGACCTATTTATTTAACTAAGGCGCCATTCATTATGAAGGAGGATCATTTGAAATTACATGTAAGTTCTTCGCCTTCAGGCTCCTCTTGGGAGGCCGTGGGTTTTGGGATTCGCAAAGATTTTTACGAAGACCTTTTAAACGCCTACGAAAAGCAACTCGCGTTCCAAATGGTTTATCATGTGGAAGTTAATGAATTTCGAGGTGACCGAAATTTGCAATTAAGGATTTTAGATATTTCAGATATCTAAAAATAAGGCGTAATTTTGAATTTAAGTTAAAACTTAATGCCAATGAGACTAATTGTTACGGGGTCTATGGGCCTAATCGGTTCCGAAGTAAGTGAATATTTTCTTCAGAAAGGATGGGAGGTACATGGAATCGATAATAATCAGAGAGCCGTGTTTTTTGGGATGCAAGGAGATAATTCGTCCAACAAGGATCGCCTAAAAATATATGGTTCCTCATATCAATTGCACAATACCATTGACATTCGAGATCGTCAGGCCATTTTAGATATTATTCCGGCCATTAAACCGGATGCCATTGTTCATACCGCGGCCCAACCAAGCCATGACCGGGCGGCGTCCATTCCCTTTGAGGATTTTGATACCAATGCCGTGGGTACTTTCAACTTATTAGAATCCCTTCGTCGTTACGATACCAACGTTCCTTTTGTTCATTTATCGACTAATAAAGTATATGGCGATGCTCCCAATTTGATCAAAATGAAGGAGTTGGAGACCCGTTATGATTACGATGATCCCACGTATTTCGAGGGTATTTCAGAAAGTTTTAGCATAGATCAGTCCAAGCACTCGCTGTTTGGGGCTTCTAAAGTTTCGGCTGATATTTCAGTGCAGGAATATGGACGTTATTTTAATATGCCAACCGCCTGTTTGCGAGGAGGTTGCTTAACAGGTCCAAACCATGCTGGAGTTGAATTGCATGGCTTTTTAAGTTATTTGATCAAGTGCAATATCGAGGAAAAGGAGTACACCGTTTTTGGATATAAGGGAAAGCAGGTGCGCGATAATATCCATTCCTACGATGTAGCTCGGTTTATTGAGGAGTTTTTAAAGGCTCCCCGCATCGCTGAGGTGTATAACATCGGTGGGGGTAAAGATAATTCGGTTTCTATTTTAGAGGCCTTTGAGTTAATTGCCAAAATTTCTGGCAAGCCCATGAAATATACATATCTTGACCAAAATAGAATAGGCGATCATATCTGTTATTACAGTGATTTGAAAAAAATGAAAGCCCATTATCCAAATTGGGATATCACCAAATCGCTTGAAGACGTGTTTGTAGACATTTATACGCGCTACATGGAAACAGCTCAATCATGAAAATATTAATTACAGGTGGCTGCGGGTTTGTTGGCTCAAATTTAGCCATCCTTTTTAAGCACTATTATACCGATTCAGAAATCTATTGCTTAGACAATCTTTCCAGGCGGGGATCTGAAATTAATTTACAAAAAATACTGGCACAGGGCATTCATTT
>JABMMK010000034.1 GCA_013205605.1 Cytophagales bacterium
GCCTGAATGGCCGCCATATCTACTGAACCACGTACGCCATTTGAACCATTCGCATGCAAATAGGCTGGTAAAGTTGCCTGAGCAGAACTTCCATACTGAGGATGTGAATACTGAGGTGCCGTTCCTGTGGCCGCCGCATTGTTACGGAAAGCTACGTGTGTCCAATCAGCATCCTCTTGTGGAGTCAACATCTTAGGAGCACCCGCTACGTTCGGGTCAGTTCCCCCATAAAGTCCATCATACGTGATGGTTAATCCTTTTTTGCCTTTAGTGCCACGTTTAGTTGTATAAACAATTACTCCGTTAGCAGCACGAGCACCATAAATAGAACCCGCCGCAGCATCTTTCAAAACTGTTGTAGACTCTATATCATCTGGAGAAAGAAAATCAGTACTTCCAACAGGGATACCATCCACAATGTACAATGGCTCGTTACCACCGAAGGCTCCAAAACCACGCACACGAATAATTGAATTAGTTCCTGGCTGACCATTGGTAATCAAAGTGATACCAGCGACACGACCTTGTAATTGTTGCTCAACGTTACCTGAAGGAGAAATCTGTAAATCTTTTGCCTTAACTATAGAAGCTGCAGCAGTTGATTCCTTCTTATTAGTCACTGAGTAACCTGTCACAATAACTTCACTCAATTGACTTACATCCTCTTGTAAAACAACAGAAATAGATGATTGAGATCCTACGTTAACAGATTGTGTTTTGTAACCTACAGCAGAAATACTTAAAACAGCAGTAGCAGAATTCACATTCAAACTAAATGCACCATTTCCATCTGTAGTAGAACCTGTGTTTGTACCTTTTACTAAGATACTAACCCCAGGAATACCTTGAGAATCCGTACCAGTAACCTTACCAGTTACTTTACGACCTTGGGCGAATGACGAAAAACTTCCTAGCATCACAATCGCGAGCAATAGAAAGCCTCGTAGACTTTGGTAAAATTTGTTTTTCATAATAGCGTTTTAAAATGTTTAAAATAATTTTTTGTAATGGTTTTGTGTTTGCATGTTATTCAGTGGACCTCCTTTCTATGTTTGTTTAAAAAAAATTTAGTAGTAGTTAAATCAGAATATATCTTTGAATTTTACAATAAATAATAAAATTCAAATCAACCACACTATTAAAATCTTACAATTTTAAGGTGATTGATTCATATTTTTCTTGACTAAATATTCATTATAATTTAATAATTTCCTAATAATCCTGTGATAACTGATTTAAAAATCAAAAATAAACTTATTTCTTGATCAATTGTTGTATAAAATATATACAATAGCCTGGGGAAATTTAGATACTTTGACTTGTGAACTTCAAATTTATTGTTCAATCAAATCTCCAACAAGTACAAAAATTAAAAATATTACCATTTTGAATTCAATTGCATTTTATAAAAATAATCCAAAAAAATAATTTAAAAATAATTGACTATTTTTGAATCGATGACTGATTTTAATCCGAAGCTTTTACTGCCTACGCTCCCAGAAGACCCCGGGGTCTATCGATACTTTGATGAATCAGATACCATTATTTATATTGGCAAAGCCAAAAATTTAAAGAATCGAATTAGCAGCTATTTTACCAATCAAAAAAATCAAGATACCAAAACAAGGCGGCTCGTCCAACAAATTAGACGGGTTGAGTTCACCATCGTGCATTCAGAATTCGATGCACTTTTGTTGGAGAATACCCTAATTAAACAGTTTCAACCTAAATATAACATCCTTTTAAGGGACGATAAAACCTATCCATTTTTATGCTTGACCAAAGAGCATTTTCCTAAACTTATATCGACGAGGCGCATCGATCATCAAGCAGGAACCTATTTTGGGCCTTTCGCAAACCCAAAATCCATGAATGCTTTGTTGGAGCTATTGCACCAACTCTATCCCCTGCGTACTTGTTCGCTGGCCTTAAAACCGGCCAACATCGAACAGGGGAAATTCAAAGTATGTTTAGAATATCATATTGGCAACTGCAAAGGACCCTGCGAAGGTTTGCAATCTGAAGCTATTTATTTAGAATACATCGATTCCATTCAACACATCCTGAAAGGACATTATCAAAAGCCCAAAAACTACTTCCATGAAAAAATGCAAAATGCAGCTGGCCGATTGGCCTTCGAGGAAGCGCAAGAATATAAAGAAAAATGGCAATTGCTCGAAAACTACCAAGCTAAGTCCACGGTCGTAAATCCTGCCATTCATGATGTGGATGTTTTCTCAATCGTTTCAGATGAACAAGTCGCCTACATCAATTTCATGAAGGTAATTAACGGAACGATTACCCAATCTCAGACATGGGAGACCAAGAAAAAGTTAAATGAAGATGAAAGTGATTTATTAACCATGCTCATCTGGGAAAAAAGAGAACAATTTCAAAGCGAGGCAAAAGAAATTATCACCAACATCCCCATGGCGCTCGAATTTAAAGGAGTCAAAAATACCATCCCGGCTATGAGCGATAAGAAAAAGTTGCTCGACATGTCACTTAAAAATGTGCTATACTTTAAAAAGGAAAAAGCCGATCGAAAAGCAGCGGAGGAAAGTGGCGGGGATCGAAAAATGAGAGTTCTTCTCACTTTAAAAAATGATTTGCACCTAACCCAATTGCCCAAACATATCGAATGTTTTGATAACTCAAATCTCCAAGGCACCAATCCTGTATCCGCCATGGTATGTTTTTTAAATGGTCTCCCGGCAAAAAAGGAATACCGATTATTTACTCCCAAGACCGTTGAGGGTCCCAATGACTTTGCCACGATGTTTGAAGTGGTCACTCGGCGCTACAAAAGATTGTTGGAAGAGGAATCCGAATTGCCTAATCTGATCATTGTGGATGGCGGGAAAGGCCAACTTTCTTCCGCTTGTGACGCACTCAAGGCCATTGGCCTTTATGGAAAAATACCCATCATCGGTATCGCGAAACGACTAGAAGAAATATATTTTCCGGAGGACACCTTGCCACTTTACATTGACAAGAAATCAGAGTCTTTGAAATTAATCCAACGGCTTCGAGATGAAGCCCACCGTTTTGGAATTACCGCACATCGGAATAAACGAAGTAAAAATTTCATTGTAAGCCAACTAGAAGAAATGGAGGGGATAGGGAAATTGACCGCGCAGAAATTACTGAAGCAATTTGGGACCACCCGAAATATGTTGGACGCGCCCATCACAGAACTTGAAAAAGTGATTGGAAAGGCAAAAACACCTGCGTTGATAAGCCAACTGAAAATTTGGCTCGACGAGAAAAATTAATTTCTAGATTGAAATTGGTCAATATCAATCTTTTTGAATCTCCGGTAAACCTGTAAGATAATAGCCAATGCGATGGACATCTCGCAAACACCGATCACCAATACAAACAAGCCCATCATCAAACCTTGGTTTTGATCATCCCCTCGAGAGAATGCAATTAAATTTAAATTAGCTGCATTCAACATTAATTCCACCCCCATTAATACAAAAATAACGTTCCGCTTGATCAGTATAATGGAAAGACCCGTGGCAAACAAAAATGCCCCGACCCACAAGAAAAATATCAATGGAATTTCATTCATGATTTTTAGCGATATAGGTAGCTCCCACTAAAGCAATCAATAAAAATACACCTGTCAACTCAAACGGAAAAGAATACTCAAGCATGAAACTTAAACCTACTCGGCCCAATTTTGAATGTTGATCTATATCAGAAAATGCATAAAAATGTTGCTGTCCCAGTAACCAAGACAAACCAAAAAAAACAGTAAGGCCAATAAAAAATGCCCAGAATCTTCCTTTTTGCTCCGTAAAAAGTTCATTCGTCTGTCCCGTTTTGGATGTTCGTTGGCCCGTCATCATAATCCCAAACAAAATCAAAATCAAAACACCACCCACATAAATCATTAAGTGCGACACCGCCATTACATCCGCAAAAGCCAATACATAAAATCCGGCTAAGCCAAGCATCGTCATGAACATGGCCAAGGCCGCATGCAAGACATTTTTAGTCCACAACATGAAAAATGCACTTCCACAGGTCAAAAAAGTTAAGGCCAAAAAACCAATCATCAAGGGACTATTCATGATCATCTTGTGTTTTGGGAGGAATCTTCGGCTTAAAACTAGGCTTAAAAGCCGGCTTAGCCGCAGGTTTCTCATCCCCTTCTTTCTGAACTAAAGCCTCGGTTGAAGCAGAGGCGGAAGCTTTCAGCGCTTCTTTTTCAGCGACAAACTGCTCATACAATTGCCTTTTTTCATCCGCCTGCTCCTTAGTTAAATTCGCAAAACCAAACGTATGTTCCTTCACGTCAAAAACTGAAAAATCATATTCAGATGTCATCGTCAAACATTCCGTTGGGCAAACAGTCGTACATAAACCGCAGAAACAACATTTTGACATATCGATGTCAAATTTTTCTGCATACAATCGAATGGGGGATCCATCTGAGGTATGCCCAACAAGGCCTGTCGCTTTAATGGGATCAATTTCAATGCAATCTACCGGACAGACTTTGACACATTTATCGCAAACGATGCAATCGTCCATCTCATTGTGCAACTGGTATCTTCCATTGACCGGAACCGGAATTTTTTGATGCGGATATTCCAAGGTAAAAATCCCCGTATTTTCACTTGCATTAAAATATTCAGGATCTTGAATTTGTTGGACTTTCCGTGATTTTCTAGCAGACCATGCGTGTTTCCACGTCAAAGCCATTCCATTACGAGTGCTTTGCACCCCAGATAAAATTGCCTTAAAATACAAATTGATCGCTGACATATTAAAAGTAAATAGCTGGAAAAGATGTGGGATCTACTTCCCGCATCATTTCATAAACGGTGTCCACTACATTTTCTACATTGGGCTTACAGAAATAATCTCCGTCTGAACTGTAGGCAGGTCGATGAGGGGGCGCCGACAAACATCTAGCTGGAGCATCTAACCAATTAAATCCTCCCTGTTTGTCAATCACTTCTTGCATCATGTAGGCCGTAGCTCCACCCGGCATATCTTCATCGGCAAAAAGCACACGGTGCGTTTTTTGAATAGATAAAAGAATCTGATGATTTCGGTCAAAGGGCAATAAGGTTTGCACGTCGATTACCTCCACAGAAATGCCCATTTCGGCCAAGGTTTCTGCAGCCTCCATCACAATGCGACACATAGACCCGTAAGTAACCACCGTCAAATCACCACCCTCCCTTAAAATTTCAGGGATTCCTAAAGGCACCACTATGTCCAATAAATTGGTCGGCATAGGCTCTTTCAGTCGATATCCATTTAAACATTCGATGACCAAACCAGGGTCATCGCCCATTAATAAAGTCCGATACATCCCTGCGGCCTGCGTCATATTTCTAGGTACACAAAAATGCACCCCTCGTAATCCATTGATCAACAAGGCCATAGGGCTGCCTGAATGCCAAATACCCTCCAAACGATGTCCCCTCGTCCTTAAAATCATGGGCGCTTTTTGGCCACCCACCGTGCGATAATGAAGACAAGCCCAGTCGTCCGATAAAATAGGAAATGGGTATAAAATATAGTCTAAGTACTGTATCTCGACAATCGGCTTTAAGCCACGCATTGAAGCGCCGACTCCCTGACCCACTAAACTCACTTCCCGAATGCCAGTATCCGTTACTTTTAAGGGCCCAAACTTATCTTGTAAACCAGCCAATGTTTGATTCACATCTCCAATTTTTCCTACATCCTCCCCTAAAATAAACACGCGAGGATCCTCTAAAAAATTAGAAAAACTCTGATTTAAAATTTCGCGACCATCTACTTGTTGGGGTACTTTTTCATACAAAGGTTTCACCTCCTTCACCAGCAATGGCGAATGCACCGATTCACTCATTTGATGCGAACTAAATCTTCTGCGATTTTTATCTTCTAAATCCGTCAACCACTTCCTTAATAATTTAACCGCTGGACCTTGATAAAAGCGAAAGGCTCTTAATGTTTTTCGCCCTGCTTTAACCAAATCACTAAAAATGGGATACGAAACTTGGTTTAATTCTTCTATAATAGGTTCCAATAAACTAGGTTCGTTCGTGGAATCCAATAAATTTTTAGCTATTCTCAAATAAGCCTTTCGGTCCACATCCACCGAAGACATATAAGCTGCAAAAGCATCCTTTTGATGTTTTCTTGCTTCAATTACGGCCGCATCGTCGATCGCCTTTAGGGTAGATTCATCCGAATATTTATTTTCTAAAATCCATTGTCGAAACAACACATTACAATCTGCTTCATGTTCCCATGCTAATCGTTCCGTAGACTTATAACGCTCATGTGAGCCTGAAGCGGAATGTCCCTGTGGTTGAGTACATTCAATGACATGGACTAGGCAAGGAACAAATTCTTCTCGAGCTAATTTAGCTGCACGCACATAGGCGGCCAATAATCCTGGATAATCCCAAGCTTTAACTTCGATAATTTCTAAGCCTTTTCCATCTTCATTTCGTTGAAAACCGGCCAGAGCCTTTGAAATAGACGACTTCGTTGTTTGGAATTCGATCGGCACCGAAATGCCATATCCATCATCCCAAACTGAAAAAATGATAGGCACTTGTAAAACCCCTGCCGCATTAATGCACTCGAAATACATCCCCTCAGAAGTACTTGCATCACCGATTGTCGTGTAACAAACCTCCTGACCCCCTTTTGAAAAAAGAGTCGCATGCTCCGCTAAATCGGGTCTTTCCCGATATAATTTTGATGCATAAGCGATCCCTAAGGCTCTGGGTGTTTGCGCTGCGGTTGAAGAAATTCCAGCTACGGAATTAATGCGAGAAGTTTGGTCTTTCCATTCCCCATGTTCATCTAACCAACGCGTGGCATGATGATTATTCATTTGTCGGCCCCCTGAATGTGGGTCAAAATTTATATCAGGATGTCCATATAATTGAGCAAAATATTGAGGCCAAGTTAAGTCGCCAACAGCCACGCCGATGGTCTGATCTCGATAATATCCAGAAATATAATCCCCTGTTTGCATGGAGCGAGCTAAAGCTATTTGACATAACTCTTTGCCATCTCCGTAAATACCAAATTTAGCCCGACCCGTAAAAACTTCTTTCCTAACTAATAAGCTACACTGCCGACTTATCACGGCGAGTTGATAATCCTCCAGAATCTTTTTGGGATCAAATGTAAGCTCCGACTTAGTAAAAGAATATGAATTCTGGGGAATCAAGGGCATTATTTTATTTAACATGCAAAAATACAACATTTTAGGCATGAGCCAAAAACATAGGTCTGATAAAAAAATACCCCAATTCTTTTGTTGAATCTTCCCTTTGTTTTATATTTGCCACACATTATTAAAAATAAAAAACCATGAAGAAATTTTTAGGAATTATTGCCATACTAATTGCCGTTGCATTTCAATCGAACGCGCAAGGGATGATTAAATTCAAAGTGACTGCTCACGATTTCAAAAAAATCACGGAAGGAACTCAAGCAACATACAGTTTTGAGTTTACGAATACAGGTAAAGCACCCGTTGTTATTTCAAACGTTCAACCATCATGTGGATGTACAACTCCAGAATGGACCAGAGAACCTATCATGCCGGGTAAAGCAGGTAAAGTTACTGCATCTTATAACTCAGCAGGACGCCCAGGAAGTTTTAATAAAACGATTACGGTTGTCAACAATGGAGAGGTTTCTCAAATTGTGTTAACCATTCAGGGCTCAGTTGAACCGAAAAAATAATTTATTCTTTCCAATACAAAAAAAAGGAACTCAAAAATTTGAGTTCCTTTTTTAATGCGTTTTTCCGACTACGGTTAATCCCGATTCGGTTCCACTTTATTTTTTGCCCCAAGGTTATTAATCCAAGATGCTATTTTCAAAACATCATTAGCCGGAATATGACTCATTGGAGCCATTTCAGTTGCATAATCAGGCCAGTTTTGAGGATTAGGCTTATACACTAATGCCAAAATTTGTTGGTCCGAATACTTCCGCTTAGCGATATCCTCATAGGAAGGACCTATCACTTTTTTGTCCTTTGCGTGACAAGCTAAGCAAGTATGCTTTTTTAACAAGGCCAATGCTTGGGCTTCCGTGACTATTTGTTTTTTGCCATTGACCGCCAATTTTGGTTGCTCTACTACCGCGATAACCGCTTTTTCAACAACAGGCGCGGAAGATTCATTTATGGCCATTTTATCCCCAGCAGGAATTTCATTCAAAGTATAATAAGCCGTTTCATGCAATAAAGGATCTCCCTCCTCATTCAAAATTCCTTTCAAAATAAACTCATGAATGTAGAATTGCCTAATTCCATCGATCGAAATACGAACGGTTTTCTTATCTGGGGACACTGAAATTCCCTTGATCTTCAAGTCCTTTACATTAATAATGGGACTTCCATATTGGTGATGGTATTGATAGATATAAGATCTCAGCGCATAAGAAGCGGCGTTCTTAACTGATTTTACATCAACAGCCTGAGTAAATGAAATCTCAAATCCATCCGATTTGGCATGAATGGTGTTAATCTCAAAAGGCGTTAATCCATTCCAAACTAAGCGTTGCAGTCCAAAATTATCCTTCCCCGTAGATCCCCAACCCCTTGAAGTCATCCCTAAAAACATGCTACCATCTAAACCAAAACGCTCACGCAAAATTCCCGATTGAAATCCCTCACGGTAATTGATGCAAAATCCTTGGTAAACACCATTCACCTTTTCCATGAACACCCGCATCACCTTAGACTGTCCTTGGTCTGCCACAAAATACTGACCAGGGAAAGGACTGAATTTTCCTTTAGTCGTATCCTGAATAATATCGGATGTTGAAATTCCCATAATCGCATGTGGAAACCAAACCGCAGGTAGTTTTAAGTTTTTTACTTTTTTAGCCGCCTCAAACATCGGTTGGCTATTATCAGGAATTTCCTCCAAAGTCAATTTAAACGGACTATTTGGTTCCTTTGCCCATTTGATTCCGCCAGGATTACCCGCAAAATCACCTTTCGCCAAATGAGTAATTCGACCTGAGCCAACCCAATCGCCTTGGTTTTCGCCGTAGAAAATATCGCCTTCGTCGTTAATGCTGTAACCAGCGGGTGAACGGAGGCCTGCCGACTGTGGTTCTAATGTTCCATCGGGTTTAATCTTGACTAGCCAACCGCGCCATTTGGCAAATTTTCCTTCACCAAAACCAATCCAGGCTAAATTCAAGGTCACCAACATATCCCCGTTTTTATCAAAAACAGGTCCATAAGTGTACTCATGATAATTACCAGATAATTCGAATTGGTAAATCGGCTCATATAAATCGGCCACCCCATCGCGATTAGTATCCGTAATTTTTGTCAATTCCCCACGTTGGGAGCAGTAAAAGACACCATCTTTATACGCTAAGCCTAAAATCTCATGCAAGCCACTCGCAAATCTTCGATAATTCGTTTGGTGACTATCCTTTTGATAAGGATTTTCAACAATCCATATTTCCCCTCTCCGAGTACTTACAGCCAATCGGCCATCCGGCATGGTTGCCAATCCTCCCACTTCCAAATAAAGGTCTTGAGGAATGGGTAAGGTTTTTATTTCATAAAAATCTTGCTCTGTTTTTGGAGCAGGCTTTTGCCCAAAAACTCCTACAGAAATGGCCAATAATAATATGCTTAATTTTAATTTCATGATCTTATCTAGGTTACCAAATCAATTGATATGTAAAACTATTTCCTTGCAAAGGAACCCTCACTTGCTTTCCTGGGGTTTGTGTATTCAACATAACAGCAGGTGCTCCAGCCCATTGAACATAATATCCCATTCCTTGTAAAGCCAAAAGGCCTGCATTGATTTCCACGACATCCGGGCTATTTCCGACTATCACCTCAATATTGGATTTTTGTGCACTTGCGCCAATCACATTGATTGTCCTAAGCCAACCAGTCCCATTTTCATTGGGATTCAGATGATCCTCTATCTTCACAGAGGCAGCTGGCCAGTCGTACATATACACCGGTCTGCCATGTAAAATCTTATACCCTTTGTAAACTAATTTAGTGGCGTCAACGGAATCGGGTTGGGCTTGACTACTTAAAACCAAAGGAAATTTACCATCCATGACCACATTTAATCCCATGGGCTCAGCCGTTTGAGGCTCCCCTCGATCCAACCACATTTGTGTCGCATTTAAAAATTTACCTTTCCAAGTTTGCAATAAAGCTCCTTGTTTCAAATCATAGGAATAGGAAAGTCCTGAAGGGTCCCCCATATGTATCACGTGCGTCTTTTTCTTTCCTTGGTGAAAAGTGAAGGATCTTTGATATACTGGCTCTGAATTTGCTTTCACCTCAATCAAGCCCTTAGGTTCAGGATCAGGCAATGAAGTCCGTACATGTAAAGGAACAATTTGAGCTCCAATTCTTTTGACAAAAACGCCTAAAGCCTTAGGGCCCCAACCAAAATCTTTCACATGTATCAGCTCAAATTTATGCTTGCCGGCTGTTAAATTAGCCGTGGATAAAACATCGTCTGTATACCAGTGGGCACCTGAATTGTATTCTTTTCCGTCAATTTTCAAAACACCCGAACCTGTCCAATTGGTTTGAAATGAATAATTATCCGTTTCAGGAATTTCTAAATCCCCTACATAATGAATCAAATAATCGTTTCGCGCTTTGATCACTTTTTGGGTCAAAGCAGCTAAATTTCCTTTAAGCAAAGGGACAGCTTGCCCAATCACTGGCTCAGGGAATTTTCCTTCATAATACTGATAGGATATGTTGCTTAATTTGGCGCTTGGCTTATCATAGGTCTCATAGCGTATATTTTTAAAAGCCACCGGCCCATGATCTCCTTGAACAGTAATAGGACCTAAAGGACCTTCATTACCAAAAATTGACCCTCGAGTCACTCCAGACATTTCGATATTTTCTTGAATCAATATTCCGTTCAGGATAACTTTTTTAAAAAGGGCATTTTTGATTTTTTTACCTGAAGCATCAAATCTTGGAGCCTCAAAGTCAATTTCGATCGATTGCCATAAACCGGGTGCTTTGCAAGCATTTTGCCTAGGGGCAAAACCTTCAAAGCCTTCTTTTCCTTTTCCTCTAGCATCATCCCAACGTTCATAAATACCTCCGCAATCTCCAAATTTTAAGGATTTTACACCCCACGAATCAAATAATTGCACTTCGTAACGGCCTTGTAAATAGATACCTGAATTAGCGCCTTTGGGAAGCATAAAATCCATCATCAAATGAATGTCTCCATGATTTAAATTAAATTTTAAATCATCTGAACGCTTGTATTTTCCATGACGAAGCGTGTTTAAGAGTACACCTTTGCCGGAGCTTACTTGAAAGCTTGTATCCGTAGGTCGCGCTTTAATCACTTGCTCGATGGTCCAATTCGTACTTGGATGATCAAAAGCACTCAAATCTGTTAGAGGAATGGTTTGTTGGGCCCAACAAACCCAAGGCAACAATAGTAAATAAATGACTTTTTTCATGTTAGTTTTAATAGGTTTAATGTAATTTACAAATATCCATTTAGCTATTTCATCGGCAAAAAAGGGACACTCGTAGAAAAACTTTTAGTAATATAAGCGATTTTGTTTTAATTTGGATTTACTCCCCTAAAGAAAATTATGTCGAAACTACATTGGAAGCTTAGGCCCATACTCTTACATATCTTTTTTTGGATTTGTTTTTTGGCATTACCCCTTTTATTAGGACCCAATACAGCCTCTAGTAATCCACGCGAAATTGAGCGACATTTCCAATGGAATATGTTTTTTGTCGTTTTTGGATTATTCAACATTCCCCTCTTTTACTTCAATACAGAATTTTTATTAAGAAAAATCCTAAAAAATAGGGGCGTTTTCATTTACATAGTAATGCTCGTAATTTCTTTGTCATTAATGCTTTGGTTTCACGAGGAGTTATTTAAGTTATTTTTTCCTGAAATGGCGAATGGCGGGGGGCCAAGAGGCAATGGTTTTAGGAGAGGCACCTCTTTAAGGATTATATTCCAATTGCTATTTATTGTGGCTATTGGAATTAGTTATCGATTTCTTTCGGATAACATGACAGATCAAGAGGTTAAAAAAGAGGAGGAAAACGAGCGATTAAAATCAGAATTGTCATTCTTAAGGTCTCAAATCAGTCCCCATTTCATGTTCAATGTACTTAATAGCATTGTTTCCTTGTCAAGAAGAAAGCCCGAAATGGTGGAACCTGTGGTAATTAAATTATCCGAATTAATGCGGTATATGATTTATGAAACGATCGATTCAAAAGTAAGCATTGACAAGGAGTTCAATTATTTAGAAAGTTATATTGAATTACAGCGTTTACGATTTGGCAATGACATTAAGATCGACTTCAAACACCAATTAAGTTCAACACCTTCTAGCATAGAACCCATGTTGCTTATTCCTTTTGTAGAAAATGCCTTCAAACATGGCGTTGGAATGGTAGAAAACCCCAGCATTAATATCGAACTAAACGATGATAAAAAAGCTTTGTTTTTTAGTGTTGTTAATAAAGTGAGTAAACAAAATTTAGAAATAAAAGATGAAAGTTCTGGGATAGGCTTAGCTAATGTGCGCAGGCGATTAGAGCTTTTGTACCCCAATCAACATGAATTAAATATTCATGAAAAGGATGATAGTTATTTGGTTGAACTTACCATAAAACACATTTAACATGGAAGAAGAGGAAGAGAAAATCGAGGAATTTACAGCCCTTCCAAAGGTCGTTCTAAGATGTTTGGCGGTAGATGACGAGAACCTTGCCCTTGATTTAGTGGAAGATAACATCGCCAAAGTCCCTTTTTTGAAATTGGAAAAAAGATGTCGGAACGCCTTTGAGGCCATTGATTATTTACAGGAAAATGAAATCGATCTGATTTTCTTAGATATTCAGATGCCCGGAATCACGGGAGTCCAATTTTTAGAGGGCCTAACACAGAAACCTATGGTGATTTTTGTGACGGCATACCAACAATACGCTTTGGAGGGTTTTAACTTAGACGTAATTGATTATGTGCTTAAGCCCATTTCATTTGAGCGCTTTTTAAAAGCTACTCATAAAGCTTTGGATTATTTCAAAAGCAAAAATGTGCTGGTTCAAGCTCAAATTCCAGTGATTGAAAAAATGGAATATATCTTCATTCACGCAGATTATTCGTTGATGAAAATCATGCTGGAAGATATATTATACATTGAGGGCTTAAAAGATTACATTAAAATTCACCTGAGAACCCAGAAGTTTCCGGTAGTTTGCCGCATGACGATGAAATTAATTGAGGAAAAATTACCCTCCGCTGAATTTCGAAGAGTCCATAAGTCTTTCATTGTTTCGCTAAAAAAAGTAGAATCTATCCGAAATCAAAAAATCAAAATTGGCGAAAATCATATACCCCTTTCTGATAATTACTCGGAGCAATTTTATCAAACAATCGGATATCAAAAACCATAAATTACCCAATCCAAGAGAAATTTGTACCTTTGGAATTGACAAACTTTAACACATGTCTATTCTAAAAAAATTAGCGGGTGAAACTCTATCGTATGGATTCAGTACCATATTAGGGCGTTCCCTTAATTTTTTACTTGTATTTGTTCATACAATCGCATTTTTACCCGCGGAATTAGGGATCAATGTTAAATTATATGGCTACATGGCCATAGCCAATATCATCTATACCTATGGCATGGAAACGGCCTATTTTAGGTATGCCAAAGAAGCTCCATCTAAATATTACAACATCATTTTAACGGCGATTATCGCCACCTCAGGATTATTTACGCTATGTTTATTTCTATTTTCGGATCCCATCATGGCCCAATTAGGGTATGAAAACAAGGGTATATTTTTAAAGTGGTTGGCCGTAATTTTAGCCATTGACGCCATCACAGCTATACCATTCGCAAAGCTCCGATTAGAAAACAAAATTCGAACATTTGTTCAAGCAAAAATCGTTTCCATCTTAATTAATGTCGGATTAAATCTGATTATTTTACTCGTTTTAAAACCTATGCATGAGCAAGGGTCTGGGCCTGAGTTTTTGAAGAACATATATAGACCAGAGGTCGGCGCAGGGTATATTTTTCTGGCCAACTTAATTGGCAATGCATCCCTATTTTATTGGCTCAAAGCAGAATTTAAAGTGTTTAAATGGACTTGGGACTGGACCGAATTAAGATCTCTATGGGTCTATTCATATCCCATTATGTTCATGAGCTTAGCCGCCATGTTCAATTTGATGTTTGACCGATTGCTGCTCGAGGAATTTTTACCTGAATCTTTTTATCCTGGGAGAAGTTCTCAAGACGCCTTAGGTATTTATGGCAATTGCTATAAACTATCTGTCTTTATGAGTTTAGCCATTCAAGCTTTTAAGTATTCGGCTGAACCCTTTTTTCTAGGGAAAAAAACGGAGACCAACGACCAGTCCAATTTGGCCTTAGTGACACACTGGTTTATCATTATTTGTACATTTTTGTGGGTGGGAGTTTCGGTCAATTTATTTTGGATTAAGACTTTATTTTTAAGAAGGGAAATTTATTGGGAAGGCATTGGGATTGTTCCTATTTTGCTGTTGGCAAATTTGTTTTTAGGTGTTTATTACACCCAATCTGTTTGGTTTAAGAAAACGAATAAAACCTACATGGGGACCATCATTACGCTAATTGGTTTAGTTACTACGGTCGCCGGAAATATAATATTTATTCCGCAATACGGCTATATGGCTTGCGCCTGGTCTTTTCTGGCGTCAAGCTTAGTCATGATGATCTTATGTTATTTAGGGGGGCAAAAATTTGATCCCATTCCGTATCGTTGGAAAGCTGGATTATTTTATATCGTTTTAGGTTATTTATGTATTGTAATCGGACATAAAATTCAAGACTACATTGATCTTCCAAACATCATCCGTGAAAATATAGGTGTCTTCATTTTACTATTATTTGTTGTAATCTTCGAATTTTCTTGGAAAGGCGGAGGAAAATTTAAGTTAAAACATTAATTTAAAGGTCAAATGAAACAGGAATTAAAAACGCAATATTTAACCTTAAGGCTGAAAATCAGCCAAATGGTATTGCGTTTGCAAGAAAATCAAGGGACCATCAAAGAACTGGAAAGGGAAGTTGGCCAACTAAAAAACCAACTAGAAGAAAAAAATAGGGAACTAAATTTATCCAGCCAAGCAGCAAAAGAATTGGAGAAAAACTTTAAAAAATCAGATAAATTTGGTAAAATTGTAGTTAGTACAAACAACACGGCGGTCCCAACTGCTGAGCTGAAGAAAACGTTAGATAAATATATAGTTGAAATAGATCATTGTATTGAGCAATTACGCAAAACATGAGCCAACAATTACCCTGCAATTTATTATTAGGAATACAAACAGTGTCCTTGCGGGTAAATAAAGAAGAGGAGTTTTGTGTGCGAAATGCAGCATTATTAGTTAACCGATTAGTTAAATTTTACGAAAAAAAGGCCAATAGTTCAGATCCAAATGCTGTAATGGCGTTGGTGGCTTTAGATTTAGCTATGTGTGGATTAAAATTTGAATCGGAAAAAACTAATTTGCTAGAAGATGTTCAAGCGGAAAACGAGCAATTGCTCGCGATGGCTGAGGAGTTCACTTTATAATCAAATTTTTTCAAGGCTTTTTGGGACTCATGTAATAAACACATTCGTTCTATGTCGAGCATATTAAGTATTATTATCCCATTGTTATCATTAGCAGGGGGCGTATTCGCTGGAAAAGTATTCTTTTCAAAAGCCAATAAAAATTTCGAAGATGAGGCCAAAAAAAAGGCTGATGATATCTTGAAAAATGCTGAAATCGCAGCAGAAAATTTAAAGAAAGATCGCATGTTGGAGGCCAAGGAAAATTTCCTTCGTCTGCGTGGTGAGTTTGAGGAAGAAACTCAAGCTAAGAAGGGTATTTTACAAGAAAACGAGCAAATTTTAAGGGAAAAAGAAAGGGTTTTAGCGCAGCAACAAGAGCAGCAGAAACTAGCAGATCAAGATTTGCAGACTCAGAAGCAAAGCATTCAATCCAAGGAAGAAAACTACCGCAAAAAACTGGAGGAAGTAGAGAAAAAGCGCGCAGAAGCAGATGAAATGCTGGCAAACCAGATTAGCCAGTTGGAGAAAATTGCCAACTTATCAGCAGCGGAAGCTCGTGAACAAATCATGGAGGCTTTGAAGTCGGAGGCTGAAAGCAAGGCGAGTTCTTTAGTTAAGCAGGCCATCGAGGAAGCCAAATTAACTGCAACCAAAGAGGCGAAGAAAATTGTGATTGAGACGATTCAGAGAACGGCTGCGGAAAATGCAATTGAAAACTGCGTTTCGGTTTTCAACATTGAATCAGATGATGTTAAAGGAAAGATTATTGGCCGAGAGGGTAGAAACATTCGTGCTTTAGAGGCGGCTACAGGAGTAGAATTTATTGTGGATGATACGCCTGAGGCGATTATCATTTCAGGATTTGATCCGGTTAGAAGAGAGATTGCGCGCTTATCCTTGCATCGCTTGGTACAAGATGGACGTATTCACCCTGCACGTATTGAAGAAGTTGTCAACAAGACGAAAAAAAATCTCGATGATGAAATCATCGAGATTGGAGAAAAAACGGTTATCGAACTAGGTATTCATGGATTACATCCAGAGTTAATCAAGATGATAGGTCGGATGAGGTTTCGTTCCTCTTATGGGCAAAATCTTTTGCAACATTCAAGGGAGGTGGCGAAGTTATGTGCTACCATGGCAGCGGAGTTGGGTTTAAACGCTAAATTAGCCAAACGCGCAGGCCTATTACATGATATAGGAAAAGTTTGGCATGAAGAGCCCGAATTACCTCACGCATTATTAGGGATGGAATTGGCACTTAAATACAAAGAGCATCCAGAAGTTTGTAATGCGATCGGTGCACACCATGATGAAACTGAGATGACGTCGATGATCTCTCCCATCATCCAAGTTTGTGATGCTATTTCAGGTTCAAGACCTGGGGCAAGAAGAGAGATGATGGAGTCTTATATGAAGCGTTTAAGAGATTTAGAGGCCTTGGCCACTTCTTTTGACGGGGTTCAAAAATGTTATGCTATTCAGGCAGGACGTGAATTACGTATTTTAGTGGATTCGGAAAATGTAAGTGATGAAAAAGCATCCAATCTATCATTTGATATTTCTCAAAAAATAGAAAAAGAGATGCAATATCCGGGTCAAATCAAGGTGACTGTTATCCGCGAAATGCGCGCAGTTAATTTTGCCAAATAAAATAGGATAAGCCTTGGATAAGGTTCATTGAATCGTAAAAATTAATTGAGGAGCCCTAGAGAGAAAAACTTATTAGGGCTCCTTTTTTTGATAGATGAATAAGCCAAAAAAAATATGATCATTAAAAGTCCAATAAGCCAAGATGAATGGGAGTCTTATTATCGACTTCGTTTCACCATATTGAGAGAGCCATGGAATCAGCCAAAGGGATCGGAGGTATTGGCAGATGAATCAGATGCGATTCATGCCATGGTTATAGAAGATGATCAAATTATTGGGGTTGCCAGGATGCACAAGTCTGGAGAGAATCAAGGCCAAGTTAGGTGTGTTGCTGTAGCTGCTGAGGCGCAAGGTATGGGCGTGGGAAAGGCCATTATGTTGCATTTAGAAGAGAAAGCGATGTCCATGGGGATTCAAGAAATCATCTTAGAAGCACGTGAAAATGCTGTTCCATTTTACAAATCTATTGGATATGTCATTGAGAAAGAATCCTATTTATTGTTTGGGGAGATTCAACATTATCGGATGAAAAAGGAGATTTAGGTAAATTAAGGTAATAGGTAAAAAGATGGGGTTTGAAATTGTAACCAAACATATAGAGTAAAGAATCATTGAGTTTTCAAACTTCGTTCATTTAGCTCAAGAAATTAAAAAATTATCAAGAAATAATTTCACAAAATAATCCTACCTTTACATCCCCCTTTATTGATCTAGATCTAGGGAAAATTGAAAGAAAAATGAAAGACTATCACATTGTATATGAAGACAATCACCTCCTAATCGTAAATAAACGAGCAGGTATTCTTGTCCAAGGAGATAGTACCGGGGACCGAACACTCACTGATGTGTTAAAAGATTACATCAAAGAAAAGTACCAAAAACCAGGGGCTGTTTTTCTACATCCTGTTCACCGTTTAGATAGACCCGTAAGTGGCTTAGTTGTATTCGCAAGGACGTCAAAGGCCCTTGAAAGAATGAATGAATTGTTCCGTAAAAGAGATATTCAAAAAACATATTGGGCTATTACGAGAAGAAAACCGGATCCAATCAAGGGTAAATTAACCCACTATCTGATCAAGAATGAAGCCAAAAATGTAACAACGGCCTTAGATTATCCAGAGGATAAAGCGCAAAAAGCAGAACTAAATTATAAATTGATCGGCAAAATTAATCTCCATTATTTAATCGAGGTGGAGCCTATAACCGGTCGGCCTCATCAAATACGGGTACAGTTAGCTTCGTTGGGATGTCCAATTCGTGGCGATATTAAATACGGCTATGACAAGCCTAATATTGACGCGAGTATCAATTTACATGCGCGCCGACTATATTTTATACATCCCATCAAACAAACACCTATCATCTGTAAAGCGGCTGTTCCAGAAAATCCTTTTTGGGAAGAATTTTTAGAGCTGGAAACGGAAGAAGTTAAATTGAAAAATTTAGATCACTTATTTGAATAAAGAAAGAGCTCGAATGAATATCGAGCTCTTTTTTTATATGATTTAACCTATCTCTTAAATAAGTTCCTCCAAAGTAGTCTTTTCTAAAACCGATAAATTGGCATCACGCCATTTGGCCAACACACTCCTCAATTTACACGTTTCTTCGTCCGCACAATCATCACATTTGCCATAGAAATGCAAGGAAACACATAAAGCTGGGGCAATAGGTCCATCTACAATCCGAATGATTTTGGCAAATGTTACTTGGTCTGGTGGAATCCGCAAATAGTATCCGCCCCCTTTACCTTTTTGACTCTGCAAAACCCCATGATTTCGTAATTCTAATAAAATAGCTTCCAAAAACTTTTTGGGAATATTTTCAGATTCTGCAATATGTGAAATCAATAATGGCCCTTTCTCATACGATTGAGCTAAAACCTTAAGCGCTTTCAATGCATATTTTGCTTTCTTAGATATCATTTGGCTTGTTGAATTATCATCAAAGCTACTAAATATTTAATTGAATTCACAAAAAGCCTATTAAACCAATCGATTAACTAATTTTCAATAAATTGAAGTGAAAATTTTGTTTCATTGCTTAAAAAATAGGCCCATAAAAAAAGCTGTTCGTGGTTGAACAGCCTTTTAAAATCATATAAATAACGACTAGAAACGGAAGTGAGAGAACGCTTTGTTCGCCTCTGCCATTCTATGCGTATCATCTTTCTTCTTAACTGCCGCACCTTCACCTTTGGCAGCTGCAATGATTTCATTTGCTAAGCGATCCATCATGGTCTTATCACCACGCTTTCTTGCATATAAAATTAACCACTTCATTCCCAATGAAACTTTGCGTTCAGCGCGCACTTCTGTTGGAACCTGAAAGTTAGCACCACCCACACGACGGCTCTTAACCTCGACTGATGGCATAACATTGTTTAATGCTTTTTTCCAAGTCTCTAAACCGTTCTCTTTGGTACGATCTTCAACTTTATCCAATGCATCATAAAAAATAGTAAATGCAGTCGATTTCTTTCCGTCATACATCAAGTTATTGACAAACTTGGTGACTAATACATCCTTGAATTTAGGATCTGGCAATACGTAGCGTTTTTTTGGTTTCGCCTTTCTCATTTTGTTCGTTTTTTAAATTTGACCCAACCTTCTGCCTTAAACAATGGCATACTGGATCGTTCTGTTAATAATTATTTCTTTTTACCTGTTGGAGCTACCTGTCCTGGTTTTGGACGCTTAGCACCATACTTCGAACGAGATTGTAAACGACCCGTTACTCCAGCCGTATCTAATGCTCCACGAATAATGTGATAACGCACACCCGGTAAGTCTTTTACACGACCACCACGAATCAATAC
>JABMMK010000035.1 GCA_013205605.1 Cytophagales bacterium
GGATACCGATTATAATTTTCTTCTAAACCAGATCCAATCGGATTTTCATTGGCGTCTAAAAATATCCCATCGCTCCCTTTAAATTCATCCCTGGCAGATGAATAAGGCTTTAAATTCCAAATATGTGGTAATATGTAATTTTTATATTCCATTATTTAACCGGACTTTTACTGCATTTGCATGAGCTTGTAAAGATTCCGCCTCCGCCATAGGTATGATACTTTTACTCAAAATTTCCAATCCACTTTTACTGATCGACTGTAATGTAATTTTTTTACAAAAGCTATCCAAATTAACCCCAGAATATGCTCTTGCATGACCATTGGTCGGTAATGTATGGTTTGTTCCCGATGAATAATCACCTGCGGATTCTGGTGTATAGTGCCCTAAAAATATAGATCCGGCATTGATTATTTTATCCGCTATTTTTTCCGGGTCATCACAGGCTAAAATTAAGTGCTCAGCAGCGTATTCATTTAGTAAATCAATGGCATCTTCTTGATTTTCAACTAAAATGAATTTTGAATTTAAAATAGCCTCCTTAGCTAATTCTTTTCTAGGCAAATCAATTAGTTGGGTTTCTAGTTCCCGTATAGTTTCTTGGATTATGGTTTCTGAGGTACACACAAGAAATACTTGTGAGTCGATCCCATGTTCTGCTTGGGATAATAAATCAGATGCCACAAAACGAGCATTTGCAGTTTCATCTGCATAAATGGCGACTTCTGATGGCCCAGCTGGCATGTCTATAGCCACACCCATTGAATTTGCATGCATTTTTGCCGCTGTAACGTATTGATTTCCTGGACCAAATATTTTATATACTTTAGGAACAGTGGGTGTTCCTAAAGACAATGCTGCTATAGCTTGTGCTCCGCCTACTTTACACATCTTCGTTATTCCACACAATTTAGCGGTATAAAAAATCGCTGGGTGTATACCAGGAGTGCATAAAACAATTTCGGAACAACCCGCTATTTTAGCCGGTATGGCTAACATTAAAATCGTCGAAAATAAGGGTGCTGTTCCACCTGGGATGTAAATACCTACTTTCTCTATGGGACTTGACTTTTGCCAACAAACGACCCCCGGACTTGTTTCTACTCTTTTCTCATCAAGTTTTTGAGCCTCGTGAAATTTGTAGATATTATCAAACGCGATTTTTATGGCTATTTTTAAATCATCATCTGTCCCTTCCGAATAATCATCTATTTCCTTTTCTGTATAAAGAATAGAATCTATTTTTCTTTTTTCGAATTCATAGGTTAGACTAAACAGAGCTTCATCTTTTTCAGACTTCACCTTCTTAAAGATAGATGCTACTAAACTTCCTATCAAAGATGACTCGATTTGAGGTCTTTCACATAATTTTTGATAATCTAACCGAGAAGGAAACTTAATTAATGTAATCATTACAAAATCATTTTTTCAATAGGTAAAACTAAAATACCTTCAGCACCTGCGGACCTAAGTGACTCAATAATTTCCCAAAAATCATTTTCCGAAATCACTGAATGAAGTGAGAACCATCCTTTTTCTGCTAATGGGACAACAGACGGAGACCGCATGCCAGGCAATAATGCAATTATTTTAGCTATATTTTCTTCTTTGGTATTTAAAACGACGTATTTTGCATTTTGTCCTTTTTGAACCGCATCGATCCGAAATATTATTTTATCTAATAATTCTTTTTTTGTCTTATTTAAATGCTTGTTTGAAATTAGAACTGCTTGGCTTTGAA
Organism: Cytophagales bacterium; assembly: GCA_013205605.1. Classification (GTDB taxonomy): domain Bacteria; phylum Bacteroidota; class Bacteroidia; order Cytophagales; family Spirosomataceae; genus Aquirufa. The sequence goes on from JABMMK010000035.1 coordinate 1,742, forward strand.
ATACTTCTGCCACTTCCTTTAGTCCATTACTTAGCAATGTCCCTCCAGTGGAAACGATATCACAAATACCTTCAGCTAAGCCTATACTTGGCGCAATTTCCACTGAACCAGAAATCTCATGCGTTTCCGCTTTTACCCCATTTGATTTTAAAAATGCATCCGTTAGGTTAGGGTAGGAGGTGGCAATACTCTTTCCATTGAAATAGGATAAATCGGTATATACCTCATTCCTTGGAATGGCTAAGGATAAACGACACTTTGAAAAGCCTAATTCTTTGACAATGTCAACCTTTCTTTTTTGCTCCATCAATACATTTAAGCCAATGACCCCTAAATCAGAGACACCATCTTCCACATATCCAGGAATATCATCGTCTCTCAAAAATAAGAACTCGATGGGGAAATTACTTGACACAGATCTTAATTTTGATCCATTGGCTTCAAATTTAATTCCACATTCTTTAAATAACTTTAATGAGTCTTCGCTTAATCGACCTGATTTCTGAATAGCTATTCTAATATTTTCTGTGCTCATAATCATGCTAGTTTTAAATAGTCAAGCCCCGATTTAATTCGAGGCTTGACAATTAATCAGGTGTTATAAAAACATTTTTATTGGGTCCTCTAAATATTGTTTCAGGGTTTGCAGAAACGCGGCTCCTGTAGCCCCGTCAACTACTCGATGGTCACATGTTAATGTTAATTTCATGATATTGGTCGCATAAAATTGACCATTTTTCACTGCTACTGTTTCCTTTATTCCGCCCACGGCCAAAATACACGATTCAGGTGAATTGATTATAGATGTGAATTGATCAATCCCAAACATACCCAAATTACTTACTGTAAATGTATTTCCTTCCCAATCTTTTGGTTGCAATTGCTTAGATTTTGCTTTTCCACCTAAATCTTTTGCTTCCGCTGATATTTCAGCGATGGATTTTTCATTTGCAAAACGAATAACAGGTACAAGTAATCCATCTTCAACCGCAACAGCCATACCTATATGTACATGTTTGTTGACCCTAATTCGATCTTCCATCCAATAAGAATTTACCTTTGGATGTTTTACTAATGCAATTGACGCCGCTTTAATGACTAAATCATTAAATGAAATTTTAACTGGGAATAAATCATTCATGCTAACTCTTGCTTCAATGGCCTTATCCATGTTGATTTCCATGGTTAAGTAGAATTCAGGTGCACTAAATTTCGATTCTGAAAGTCTTCTTGCAATCGTTTTTCGCATTTGACTATTTGGAATATCTTCAAAACTTTCAGTTCCACCTGTAAAGTGACTCGACTTCGTTCCTCCTTGACTAGGATTGTAATTCTCTACATCAGACTTTGTAATCCTTCCGCCTTCTCCTGTTCCTTGAATCCACGATAAATTATATCCTTTTTCTTTAGCTAATGCTCGTGCTAATGGAGATGATTTTAACTCTACATTTGAAGCAGTTTGTGAGGTTGATTGAACTGTATCAACAGGTTTAACTTCTTCAACCGCCTTGATAGGTGCAGGAGCACTGGCTTGTACGACTGCTGGTGCGTCAAATTTGACCGTATTTTCAGCATCCAATATTTTTTTAAAATCAGCTCCTGGTTCACCGACTATTGCAATTATGCCATCGACCACGATACCTTTTCCTTCTTGTGCGCCAATATACAATATGGTTCCGTCCTCATAATTCTCAAGTTCCATCGTGGCTTTATCAGTCTCGACTTCGGCAATAATATCACCACTTTTAACTTTATCCCCTTCTTTTTTCAACCATTTAGCGATGACACCCTCTAACATGGTATCACTCATTTTCGGCATTCTGACTGCCTTAGCTTTGATATTACTTAAATCGATTGCTGGTTGACTTGCTGTAACTTCAACAACTTTTTCAACCACTTCGTTTACGATAACTGCTTTTGGCTCTGTTAATAAACTTGCAAAATCTTCTCCCTTTGTCCCCACAATGGCTATAATACCATCTACAGGTGCTGCTTCACCTGCTTTTATGCCAATATAAAGTAATGTTCCATCCTCATAATTCTCAAGTTCCATCGTTGCCTTATCGGTTTCAACCTCAGCTATGATATCACCCGACTTAATTGTATCTCCCTCTTTTTTCAACCATTTAGCAATGACACCCTCTAACATCGTGTCACTCATCTTGGGCATTCTTATAACTTGAGCCATCTTATTTATTTTGAATATTAAAATTACGCTTTAAACGCTTCTTTTAAAATTATTTATAAAAAAATTATTTGTCTTAATCTAATTTCAAGACAGCCATGAAGGCTTCTTGAGGAATTTCAACATTTCCTACCTGCCTCATTCTCTTTTTACCTTTCTTTTGTTTCTCTAGTAATTTACGCTTTCTGGAAATATCACCACCATAACATTTGGCTAATACATCTTTTCTTAAGGCCTTGACAGTTTCTCTAGCAATGATTTTTTGCCCGATAGCCGCTTGAATAGCTATTTCAAATTGTTGGCGTGGCAATAATTCCCTCAATTTCTCACACAATCTTTTGCCCCAATCATAGGCTTTATCCCGATGAACGATGGCAGATAAAGCATCTACTTTTTCTCCATTCAACATGATGTCTAATTTAACCATTTCTCCAGGTTCGTACCCTTTGTACTCATAGTCTAAAGATGCATAACCCCTTGAAATCGTTTTTAAACGATCAAAAAAGTCGAAAACAACCTCAGATAGCGGCATGTCAAAGGTTAATTCCACTCGGTCAGTAGACAAATAAATTTGATTTTTTAAAATACCACGCTTATCCATACACAAACTCATGATGATTCCTGTATATTCAGATTTAGTAATAATTTGTGCTTTGATGTAAGGTTCTTCTATAATATTGATCAAATTAGGTTCCGGTAATTCGCTTGGCGCAGAAACCCATTCTGTTTCACCTGTTGTTGTAAGGACCTTGAATTTCACCGAAGGAACCGTTGTGATAACGGTCATGTCAAACTCCCTCTCCAGCCTTTCCTGTACAATTTCCATGTGTAGCATGCCTAGAAACCCGCATCTAAAACCAAAACCTAAGGCCATGGAAGTTTCCGGTTCCCACACTAAGGAAGCATCATTTAATTGGAGCTTTTCCATGGCATCCCTTAAATCCTCAAATTCTGATGTTTCTACTGGATAGATTCCGGCAAACACCATAGGTTTAACCTCTTCAAATCCTTGGATAGCTATTTTACATGGATTTGATACTTGGGTAATGGTATCGCCCACTTTTACTTCCTTTGCTTCTTTGATACCCGAGATTAAGTATCCCACATCTCCTGTCTTAATGATTGATTTAGGTTCTTGCACTAATCCCAAGGTGCCAATTTCATCTGCAAAATATTCTTTTCCAGTATTTAGAAATTTAACCCGATCCCCTTTCCTAATTTCTCCATTATACACTCTAAATATGACTTCAATGCCTCTATAGGAATTAAAAGTAGAATCAAAAATAAGTGCTTGTAATGGCGCTTGTGGATCACCCTTTGGCGATGGAATTCTAGCAATGACAGCATCTAAAATAGCTTGTATTCCGATTCCTTCCTTTCCAGACGCGTGAATAATATCTTCTTTTTTACAACCTATTAAATCAATGATTTGATCAGAAACATCATCTGGCATGGCTCCAGGAAGATCAATTTTGTTCAATACGGGTATAATCTCTAAATCGTGATTGATGGCTAAGTACAAGTTTGAAATAGTCTGTGCCTCAATCCCCTGTGATGCATCCACAATTAACAATGCACCTTCACAAGCCGCAATAGATCTTGAAACTTCATACGAGAAATCTACGTGACCCGGAGTGTCAATTAAATTTAGCGTGTATATTTCTCCATCTTTTAGATATTGCATTTGAATCGCATGAGACTTGATGGTAATCCCTCTCTCTCTTTCTAAATCCATGTCATCCAATAATTGATGCATCATATCCCTTTTTTGAACCGTATTGGTGAATTCAATCAATCGGTCTGCCAAAGTGCTTTTACCATGATCAATGTGTGCGATAATGCAAAAATTTCGAAGGTTCTTCATTAATATTAATTAATATATTTTTTATTAAATGTCATCATTGAAAACGTATTATGAATTATTCTATGAATTCATGATGGTTTCAATTTCTTCCCAATCAATTGGGATATTATTCATCAAATTTACGGCTCCTTTATCTGTGATCAATAAATTATTTTCTAATCTAATTCCTAACCCTTCCTCTCGGATGTAAATTCCGGGTTCACAAGTTAAAACCATGCCAGCGGCAAATGGTTTATATTTATCCCAAACATCATGCACATCTATGCCTAAATGATGCGCAACGCCATGCATGAAGTATTTTTTAAATAATGGTTGGTTTTTATCCTGATTTTCAACATCCTTACGCGTAAATAAACCTAAATCGATCAGTTTGCTTTCCATGTATTTTTCAACCTCCTTTTGATAATCAACCCAATAGGTACCCGATGTCATATGTTGGGTTGCAAAATTCAAAACATCATGTACCGCTTCATATACTTGCTTTTGTCTTTGGGTAAATCGACCATTGACCGGGATTGTTCTAGTCATGTCAGCGTTATAATTCGCATAACAAGCTCCAACATCTAGTAACAACATATCTCCATCCTGACAAACTAAATTGTTTTCAATGTAATGTAAAACACATGCATTGGAACCTGAAGCAATAATAGGAGTGTAGGCAAATCCATTACTGCGATTCTTGATAAATTCATGAATGAATTCAGCTTCAATTTCATATTCAAATACACCGGGTTTGGTAAACTTTAAAATCCTTCTAAAGGCTTTTTCGGTAATATCGATCGCTTTTTGTAAGGCTTCTATTTCAATCGACTCCTTTTCCATTCGGATGGTATTCAACAATGGCGCGAGTCTGCCAATTTTATGCAAAGGATATTTTTCCTTGATTTCTAAGTTTAATCGATCATTTTGGGTTTCGACGCTTGAACTATTCCTAATATGTTCGTTGTCAATTAAAAAGATTTGTTCTGCACTATAAATGATGGCTTTAAGTATTTGCTCCAAATTACTTGTCCATTGAATATTTTTAATTCCTGAAATTTCAAATGCTTCTTGCTTGGTAAATTTATGGCCCTCCCAAATTTCAATTAACTCAGAAGTCTCTTTAAGGAAAGCCATTTCCTTGTATTGATCCTCAGGTGCATCAGGATAAAGTACTAGAAACGTTTCTTCTTGATCTAATCCCGATAAATAATATAAGTCAGAATTCTGCTTAAATCCCATAGTGCCATCGGCGTTCGTTGGCATAATATCATTAGAACTAATGATGACCAAAGATTTAGGGGGGAGTAAGTCAATTAATTTAGCCCTATTTTTTATAAATAATGTTGACGATAGTTTTTCGTAGCGCATATTATTTTTTACATAAATATATAATTTCTTCTAATGGCAAAGCCATTTTTTTTGCTTCAGGTAGGCCAATTTTTTCGACCATATTAATTTCTTCCACATTAAATCCGGAATTCCTCAATTGCTTTCCATAATCCCTTCCATAAATTCGTAGATGATCATCTTGTAAAAAATACTTTTCGCGTTCTTTGGGATCTGTGATACTAGCATCTTCGTAGGTGGTTTCTAGATCATACCTTTGTGGGCTTTGGCAAAGAGCAAAACCGTCACTCTTCAGTACGCGTCTTATTTCTTTCATGCATTGCACATCATCTTTGACATGTTCGAGTACATGGTTGCAAAAAACCACATCAAATGTATTATCCTCAAAGGGTATGTGATGAAGATCCATTTTCACTTTAGCTAATGGCGATTCAATATCAGCTGTAATGTAATTCTCACCTAAATATTTTTCAAATCGATCAATAAAACAATATTCAGGTGCAATATGTAATAAATGGGGTTTATTGGTGTAAAATGAAGTCTTGTTTTGTAAAAACAAATGCATTAATCGATGTCTTTCCAAACTTAAACAGGATGGGCACAATGCATTTTCACGAGGAAACATTCTTCCATAAGGCAAAAATTTGCTGAATGATTTATCGCAAATTGGGCAATGAACTTGGTCTCCTCGTAAAACCAAACTATAAAGTTTGATTAATTTATGCGCAAATAATTGAATGAATTTTCGTGGGATATTTCTTAAAACCCAGCTAATTAAATATTTCATATAACAAAAAAAGGAAGGTTTTTTGATAAAAAAACCTTCCTTAATTAAAATTTAGATCTTTTTACATTTCTCGAATCCATATATTTCGAAAACTTACTTGATTTCCATGATCTTGTAAGTTGATAGAGCCTGGTCCATGTACTGGGTTTTTGGGTTGGCCTATATATTCTGTTGTACCTTGGATTTTAGTATGATTTTGCACCACAACCCCATTGTGTATAACAGTTACGTATGCTGGGGTGTCTATTCCTCCATTAATCGTAAATTTTGGAGCCGTATAAATAATATCGTAAGTATTCCATTCTCCCATTTTAGAAGTAGCATTTACTAATGGTGCACTTTGCTTATAAATACTTCCGGCTTGCCCATTGCGATACGTTCTGTTCTGATAGGAATTCATTACCTGGACTTCGTACATTCCTTGCATGAAAACACCACTATTTCCTTTGCCTTGGCTTTTTTTAGTATCAGGCTCCATAGGGGACCTCCATTCAATGTGTAATTGATAGTTCTCAAATTTTTGCTTCGTTGATATATTACCACTTTTGCCAACAACCGTCATTGACTTTTCTGCAGGATCTACCTTCCACAAAGCAGGTGAACCATCTTTTGCTGATTCCCAATTACTTAAATCTTTTCCGTCAAATAAAATGATGGCATCCGAAGGAGTAGTTCCGGGTGTTATAACCTTCACCTCTGGATCCCAATATTCAGTGATTTCTGGATTTGTGGGATTAACAACTGCATGCCTATGATCTTGTGCCTTAACGTTAAACGCTAATGTAAAAATCGAAATGGACAATACGAATAGTGACTTTTTCATTTTGTTTAGTAGGTTTTAGATAAAAAAAAACCGGTAAAAACCGGTTTAAATATAAAGATATAAAAATTACTTATTAAAAGAAGCTTTGATTTCTTCCACATCTACCAATTTGATAATTGGTCTACGTTTCAAAATTTTGATAGCGGCAACCTTATTGTTTGCTACTGCTTTATTTCTTCTGTCTTTACGTTTTAATCTTGTTACAGCCATGTCTTTAAAATTAGGTTTACAAAAATAGCTATTCTAGGTTATTTATCAAAAATATTAAGCATAATTAATTATTTTTGTTTTTTATATATGATGCAAAAGCCAAGCAACGCAAGAGGAACTAGAGATTTTGGACCCAAAGAAATGGTCAAAAGGAATTATGTTTTTTCAATAATCAAAAAACATTTTGAACGATTTGGTTTCCAAAATATTGAAACTCCTTCCATAGAAAATTTATCCACTTTAATGGGTAAATATGGCGAAGAAGGAGATCAATTACTTTTCAAAATTTTAAATTCAGGAGATTTTTTAAAAGAAGTCTCCCAAAATGATATTGATTTAGGGTATAAAACTCTTTCGCAAAAGATCGTTGAGAAAGGATTGCGTTATGATTTGACAGTACCTTTTGCTCGTTTTGTATCAATGAATAGAAGTGAAATAGCATTTCCTTTTAAACGTTATCAAATACAACCTGTTTGGCGAGCCGATAGACCTCAAAAAGGTCGATATAGAGAATTTTATCAATGCGATGCCGATATAGTGGGTTCTGATTCATTAGTCAATGAAGCCGAATTGGTTTCTTTATTTCAATCCATATTTTCTGAATTAAACTTAAACGTCCAATTATTAATTAATTCCAGAAAAGTATTGACTGGAATTGTAGACGTTTTAGGGATGATAGATAAATTTTCTTCCTTTGCTATCGCTTTAGATAAATTAGATAAAGTTGGTTGGGACGTTGTGAAAAATGAATTATCTGAACAAGGATTTGAAATTGAAAAACTGAATAAATTAAAAGGTATCCTTGAGTTTGAGGGTTCGAATGATCAAAAAGTTGCAAATTTGAAGTCTTTTTTGGCCGATTCTGAGATCGGTTTAGCCGGCTTAAAAGAAATAGAGGATGTTCTTTCTTTTTCTGCAGATCAATCGAACATTAACTTTGACGTTAAATTAGCGCGCGGATTGTCCTATTATACGGGACTTATTTTTGAAGGTAAAGCATTAGATTTAGCTTTTGGAAGTATTGTGGGTGGAGGTCGTTATGATAATTTAACTAGCTCATTTGGTTTACCAAATATGTCGGGAGTTGGGATATCCTTTGGAATCGAAAGGATCATTGACGTCATGGACACTTTGGAATTATTACCTGCGGTCGATTCCAGTGCTTGCAAAGTTCTGTTCACTTATTTTGATCCAGAGGGCCAATTAAAATGTTTGGGTTTAGCAAATTCATTGCGTGCGAGCGGAATTGCTTGTGAGGTTTACCCTGACATCGCTAAAATCAAAAAATCTTTTGAATACGCAGATAAAAAAGGAATTAAGTTTGTAGCCGTAATCGGTTCCGAAGAAATAAAATCCGGTTTAATTTCAATCAAGGATATGATGAGTGGCAGTCAAGAAGAATTCACTTTAGATCAATTAAGTAAATATTTATCTTAAGATCTCCATGCTTTAAATTTGTTGATCAACCCATTGGTCGAGCTATCATGAGAATTGATTATTTGATCGCTTTCTAATTCAGGCAAAATGGAGTTGGCTAATTGTTTTCCTAATTCTACTCCCCATTGATCATAACTGAATATATTCCATATAATTCCTTGTACAAAAATCTTGTGCTCATACATAGCAATTAATGAGCCTAAAGTTTTAGGCGTAATTTGTTTCACTAAGATGGAATTTGTTGGCCTATTTCCTTCAAACACCTTAAATGGACTGAGTTTATTTATTTGTTCATTTGATAAACCTACTTTTTCTAACTCTATGTCCACTTCCTTTTTTGATTTTCCATTCATTAAGGCCTCCGTTTGAGCGAAGAAGTTAGACATCAATAAGGTGTGGTGATTCCCAATTTTATTATGTGTAATGGCTGGAGCTATAAAATCCGCTGGTATTAATTGGGTTCCTTGATGTATTAATTGATAAAATGCATGTTGGCCATTGGTTCCTGGTTCACCCCAAATTACAGGACCCGTAGGATAAGTAACTCGTTTCCCATTGCGATCGACCGATTTTCCATTTGATTCCATATCACCTTGTTGGAAATAGGCTGCAAACCGATGCATGTATTGATCATAGGGTAAAATAGCATGTGTATTGGCATTAAAGAATTGAGTGTACCAAATACCTAATAAAGCCAATATAACCGGTATATTATTTTCAAAAGACTCTGTAGAGAAATGAACATCCATATTATTTGCACCTGATAACAAGAGTTCAAAATTTTCAAATCCAATACTCAATGCAATTGAAAGTCCAATGGCTGACCATAGGGAGTAACGTCCACCCACCCAATCCCAAAATACAAACATATTTTGAGCGTCAATTCCAAACTTTTCCACTTCGATTTTATTTGTAGACATGGCTACAAAATGTTTTGAAACATGCTTCATTTCTTCTGCCTGGGCCAAAAACCAATTTCTAGCAGAAAATGCATTTGCCATTGTTTCTTGAGTTGTAAAGGTCTTAGAAGCGATTAAAAATAACGTTGTTTCTGGATTTACTTTTTTTAATGTTTCTGAAATATGGGTACCATCTACGTTACTTACAAAATGAATATTTAAATGATTTTTATATGCTTTTAATGCTTCGGTAACCATTACGGGACCTAAATCAGAGCCACCAATTCCAATATTAACAACATCTGTAATTGTTTTACCTGTATAGCCTTTCCAATGACCATTAATCACCTGGCCACAAAAGTCTTTCATTTGATTTTTTACCAACTGAATATCAATCATGATATTTTTGTCGTCTATTAAAATTTCTGAATGTGCTTTGGCTCTTAAGGCAGTATGGAGAACGGATCTATTTTCGGTTGCGTTAATAACATCTCCAGAAAATTGAGCTTTTATGGCTGATTTTAAACCTGTTTGATGCGCTAATTCGATCAAATTTTTGAATGTTTCTTGATCCAATAAGTTTTTAGAATAATCGAAAAATAGGTCGTCAAACTCTAGACTGAATTGGTTTTGCCTTTGTTCGTTTGCATCAAATAAGCTTTTGATGGTAATTGAATTAAGCCTATTAAAGTCAATTTTTAAATTATTAAAAGCTGGCGTCTTAGTAAAATCTTGGTTGGGAAGCATAATAAAATGATTGTTTTTGCATGGCAAAATTAAGAAATTTTAATGGATTGAATTCATAAAAAAAAGGAGAATGACATTATGGTCAAATTCTCCTTTTAAAAATTAGAATCTTACAAGTTTACAAGTTCGGTTGAGGTGTTTTTCTCAAATAGGGTTTAACACTAGTAAATCCCTTTGGGAATTTAGCCACTGCATCGGTATCTGATACAGCTGGGATAATTATTACATCTTCTCCATGTACCCAATCTGCCGGCGTTGCTACTTGGTAATTAGCCGTTAATTGCAATGAGTCAATCACACGTAATATTTCTGTGAAATTTCTTCCTGTAGAAGCCGGATAGGTTAATGTCAATTTGATTTTTTTATCGGGCCCTATGATAAATACAGATCTTACCGTCGCTTTTTCAGATGCATTTGGGTGAATCATATCGTAAAGCAATGCTACTGTTTTTTCAGGATCGGCAATTATTGGAAAATTCATGTCAACTGAATTGACTTCTTCAATGTCTGGGACCCACTTATTATGAGATTCTAGGGAATCCACTGAAATAGCAATAGCTTTAACTCCTCTTTTTGTGAATTCACCATTCAGCAAAGCTGTTTTTCCTAATTCAGTCGTACATACTGGAGTAAAATCAGCAGGATGACTAAAGAATAATGCCCATGAATCTCCAATCCATTCATGGAAAGATATGTGCCCTAAGGTAGATTCTGCTTGGAAATCGGGGGCGATGTCACCTAAACGTAAGCTCATGTTGATTGTGTTTAAACGGTTGTATTCTCTCTACCAAATTTATAGACTTTTATCTTAATAAAAAAGCAATCCTAAAATAGGATTGCTTTTAACATTACACTTCATCAACAAACTAAAAACTTATGGCTGTAGGAGAAGGATTCGAACCTCCAAGATGTGGTTAGCCACGACACAGAACTAACTTAGTGGTCAACCCGTTATGCCGCGTTTATCCCAGAATCACCACCCCCGAGACAGGAGGGCACGTCTGCCAATTTCATCACCCTACAATAAAAATAACTACCTTTGTAATTATTATACAGACAAATATAACGTTGTAAAGTATAAATTCAAAATTTTTTAATAAAATTGTCTTTTTTTTGTAAATATTTTAACAAATACACTATTTAATTTTAATTTATTCATGGATCGCAAGCAAGACCTAGACCCACTTGATTATAAAATATTAGAGATTTTAGTCTCAGATGCTAATTTGCCTTTTACCGAAATAGGTAATCGATTAGAGGTATCAGGCGGTACTGTACATGTTCGTATGAAAAAGATGCAAGCTTTAGGTATCGTTAAAGGGTCTCAATTATTAATTGATTATTCAAAGATTGGTTGGGATATTTGTGCATTTCTAGGTATTTATTTAGATAAAAGTAGTTTGTATGCTGATGTAGCTAAAGAGCTAGAAGAAATACCTGAAGTAGTTAATATTCACTATACAACGGGTATTTATTCGATTTTTGTTAAAATTATATGCCGAGACACTCAGCATCTAAGGGAAGTTTTACATGATAAAATTCAAAAAGTTAATGGTATTCAAAGGACTGAAACATTTATTTCTTTAGAAGAAAGTTTGATCAGAAATACACCATTATTTTAGTTTATTTATATCCATTCTAAACAATAGGCTTAATCTTTAATTTTCATTTTGTAATTTTGAGATTATAAGACGAATTAAATTATTATGGCAGACAAAGTAGACGATATATTACAAGAAGTTACTAGCTCCGATTATAAATACGGTTTTGAATCATTTTTTGAGACAGATGAAGCTCCCATAGGTTTGGATGAATCCACGATTCATTTTATATCTGAGAAAAAAAATGAACCAGATTGGCTTTTAAATTGGCGTTTAGCCGCTTTTAGGCATTGGAAAACATTAGATGAGCCCACTTGGGCTAATGTAAAATATAAGCCAACGGACTATCAATCTTTAAAATATTATTCAGCTCCTGTTCAAAAAAAGCAGTTGAATTCCTTGGATGAAATAGATCCTGAACTTAGAAGGACTTTTGAGAAATTAGGTATTAGTTTGGATGAGCAAAAAAGATTATCCAATGTTGCGGTAGATGCCGTAATAGATTCAGTTTCCGTAGCCACAACGTTTAAAGAAACATTATCCGAAAAAGGTGTTATTTTTTGTTCCATTTCAGAAGCTGTAAAAGAGCATCCAGAATTAATTAAAAAGTACTTAGGAAGTGTAGTGCCTGTCAAAGACAATTATTTTGCAGCATTAAATTCTGCCGTTTTTTCTGACGGTTCTTTTTGTTTCATTCCCAAAGGAGTTCGTTGTCCGATGGAATTGTCTACCTATTTTAGAATTAACGCGTCCGGTACAGGTCAGTTCGAACGAACGTTAATTGTAGCTGAAGACGAATCATATGTAAGTTATTTGGAGGGTTGTACTGCTCCCATGCGTGATGAAAATCAATTGCATGCTGCCGTCGTAGAGATTTTTGTTCATTCAGGTGCAGAAGTGAAATACTCAACTGTTCAAAATTGGTATCCAGGTGATAAACAAGGAAAAGGGGGGATTTATAATTTTGTGACAAAAAGAGGTATTTGTGATGGTGCTCATTCCAAATTATCTTGGACGCAAGTTGAAACAGGTTCAGCTGTTACTTGGAAATATCCTTCAGTGGTGCTTAAAGGTGATTATTCCATCGGCGAATTTTATTCGGTGGCAGTGACCAATAATTACCAACAAGCAGATACGGGTACCAAAATGATTCATTTGGGTAAAAATTCAAAATCTAGAATTGTATCCAAAGGAATTTCAGCAGGTTTTTCTCAAAACTCGTATCGAGGCCTAGTTCAAGTTTCTAAAAGAGCCGATAATGCCAAAAACTTTAGCCAATGCGATTCTTTGCTATTGGGAGATAAGTGTGGGGCTCATACGTTCCCTTACCTTGAAGTTAAAAATCCAACGGCTTCAGTGGAACATGAAGCAACTACCTCTAAAATAGGTGAAGATCAAATCTTTTATTGTAACCAACGAGGTTTGTCATCCGAGACAGCTATCGCTTTAATTGTCAATGGTTATGCTAAAGAAGTATTAAATCAACTTCCCATGGAATTTGCCGTAGAAGCGCAGAAATTATTAGCTATATCATTAGAAGGTTCAGTGGGATAATTTTATTCCACCACTGTGTAAGGCAATTAATTTCGAATTTCTGGGGAAGTAATTGCTTCTGATTAAATCATATAGCCCGTAAAACATTCTTCCCGTGTAAGTAGGTTCAATTAAGATGTTGTGTTTTTTGTAAAAATTTTCGCAAAAATCATTTAATGTTTTAGAGTCTTTTGCATACTTACCAAATATGTAATTTGAGTTAATTTCTAACAAGTTTTCTAAGTCAAATCCTTGACTATTGTTTTTGATTTCTGTCAAATTATTTAAAGTTAATATTCCAATGGTTTTTATTTTAGCGTATTGGCAAATTCCTATGGCTGTAGTACCTGTTCCCACCGCAGTAATGATGAAGTCAGCATTAATTTGATTTTTTAATTCTGAAATTAAACTTTTCAAACCCATTACGCC
>JABMMK010000036.1 GCA_013205605.1 Cytophagales bacterium
CTTCTACTTTACCAACTAAATCCGCTCCCACATCAGCAGCTTTTGTATAAATACCTCCACCTACACGAGCAAATAATGCGATTGATTCTGCTCCTAATGAAAAACCAGCCAATACTTCAATGGCAGTCCTCATTTCCATCGAAGTTAATGCTTTCCCTTCAGCAAAAATTTGATAAAAGGCAATAAATAAACCTCCTAAACCTAAAATAGCCAATCCAGCCACTCCCATACCCATCACTGAACCACCAGTAAAAGACACATTTAAAGCTTTAGCCAAAGAAGTTCGAGCTGCCTCAGCAGTACGAACGTTTGCTTTCGTAGCCACGATCATTCCTATATAACCAGCAGTAGCAGAAAAAATAGCTCCTATTAAAAACGCTACTGCGATTAAAGGAGATGAATGAATTGGATTATCTGGCGTTCCTTCTTGTGATCCCAACCATGCCAATAAAATAGCAGTAGGTATAGCGAAATAAGTTAAAATTTTCCATTCAGCTTTTAAAAAGGCTATAGCTCCATCAGCAATATAACCTGCCAATTCCTGCATTTTTTCATTTCCAGCATCTTGCTTCGATACCCAACTAAATTTCCACGCTGTGTACAGCAAACCCACTAAACCAAAAGCAGGAACTAAATAAACAATTGAATTCATAAATCTGTATTTATATTATTCTAAATAAATTTGTCACAAAAATAAGGAATAGCCCCTGAAAAAACAATTAAAAGGGTAATCTGAAAACTAATTTCAGCCTTTCTAAAACCCAATTACCCATCGGATAAACGATATCTAAAGAGATAACTTTAGCTATACCGCTTATCCCGTATGAAATTTCGTGATAATCTTGTTTATAAATAGGGGCGTAAATTTTTAAATAATTATATCCCACATGTTCCCTTATTCCATATAGATTTAGCAAATTAATTTGCGAAAAGAATAATTTACGGGGCTCCCAATGAATATGAGCTCTTATGTGTGAACTACTTGTACTAAATAAATAATTGGGTAAAGCATAAAACATTCGGCGATCAGTACCTACCACATCCAATTCATTTCCTTTAAAATGCTGATAATCTAAAAAAGAGGTCGGTTTCTCTAAAAATTGTGAATAATTAATAAAATAACTTAACCGACCAAAACGATTGAGCGAAATAGATTGATTGGCACTTATACTAATTTCAGAAAATGGTTGGTCAATAAAACCCTTTTCCATTAGCAAGTTGAAAGTAGGCCCCTCGTTATTAGATAATCGCCTGACTTGATTAAATCTACGCCAACTAGATAAAGGCTGCCATCGCGCATTAAAACTAGCATAAAACTGATTATTGTCTTGAAATGAAGTGCTACTTAATTCATTGTTCAGTGGAATGTTCGTCGTAAAAAACGTGGAATTACTAAAAAATCCTTGATCAACGTGATTAGATAAACCTTTACGATATCTATATTCTAACAATCCACTTAATCGAATTTTAGAAGAAACTTGATATTCATATCTCATATACACAAAGTTCTTTTGATATAATTTCAAATAATTCTCATTTAATAGCAAGGCGTAAAACTTATTATATACATCCGAAACTGGATTAGTAGCATTTATTTGATACACATTACTCCCAGCTCCCAAGATTAAACGCCGCCTATTTTCATCAAAATTTCTTGTATATCCCAGATCACCATTAAAAGCCTTTCTGGCTAAAGCATATCGAAAAGTCGCATCAATAGAATAAAAATTAGATAAACTAAATGTATGTCGGAACTGAATATTTCTTTGAATGACATATCCATCAACAGGATTAAAGCCAGCAGTCAAGGAACTTAACCTTAAACTTGGACCCAAATTCCTCTTTTCATACAAATAGGTACGAGCACGAATCAAATCAGTCCAACGAAATACAGGCAAGTTTCTTAATGAATCCTTTGTCAACTTATCCCTATCTAATAATTGAAGGCTATCGGCTTGTTTATAACCGATTACCTCCGCTTCAGTAAGTGGAACTTGACGTTCAGAAACCCAGAAAGATTCGTCATGTTTAGAAGCCATTGAATCAACCTCAAAAACATAGTCTGAAGTAAAAATTTCTTTTTCTTCTGATTTTTCAAGAAATTCTATTTTTTCAGTTTTGTCAACTTGCCGTAAAATCTTCTTTAATTTATTTCTAGTTACTTCTGAGGAC
>JABMMK010000009.1 GCA_013205605.1 Cytophagales bacterium
CACTTTTAATACCTGGGGATTTCTCGTTTTAAATGGCCTTGGAATAGCATGTCTATGCTATTATTTTTTAGGGGGCATGCCTATTTTTAATACTCAAATTGCCAGTGAATTAATTCCGGTTCAAGGCGTTACAGACCAAAATTCATTGGGCCAATTAAGCTCTACTCTTTTTTTAATTCGACAACACTATACGTTTTTCCCCGTTGACCTATCCTCGGTCCCATTCGTATTATTTTTCATTTTTTCCTTTACCGGAATCAGCTTTTTAATCATGCGTTTTAAAAAATGGTCAAACATCTCATGGCTGTTTATCTTGTCAGGAATTTTGCTTTGGTTGGCCGTCATACTAGTCAAAAATGCCGAACAGCCCATTGAAACGCTTTATGAAGTGCTCTTTTCCCAACTGGTTTGGCTTGGAATCCTTAGCTTATTCTCTCTAACGATCTTCTTTTCTAATACTATTTGTGTGTTCTTATTACAATTAGGGCATTCGCCGACAAAAAAAGAAAGTCAAAGAAAATGGCTAATTCTTTTTGGGTTTTATGCCGTGAACCTAATTTTCAGTTTTGGCCATTTGATTTATCATTTTCAGACAAAAACCTATATCCCTAGTTTTGTTTTTTGGATTTCAAGTATTTTGTTGGGTCTTTATCAACAGCATAAAAAACAGGGCGGCCATTCATTGTTTATTGGCTTAGCTTTTTTAAGCTTGTCGACTGCCTTTCTAATGCTTTATACGTCAAATGATCCTGGCATCAGGGCAATCGAAACGTGGGCCTTAATATGCCAAATAATCATACTCGTTTTATTCCCATTGTTTATCATTCGAAATTTCAATGGCTTGATCAAACTAAATTTGCCGATTTATAAGGTCGTCGACAAGCCTCAAATCCTACCCACCTACATTTTATTTATCGGGGTTTTAATCTTAGGCTCCGCTTTTGTTTTTGCTTTAAATGGTGGTGCTTTTCACCAAATCACGGCAGCAAAATACAATGCCGACGGAGAACTAGCACAAATTCTGAAGGACCCTTTTTTGGCTGAGATCAACTATAAACAAGGTTTGATTCACAGTAAACTTAATGCCAAAAGCAATACAAGTTTAGCCCGCATCGCCTACCAAGAAAATAAGGTAGAGGAATTAGCCTACTACTTGTCGACAAGTCAAGTAAAATTCCCCAATGAAAAAATTGCCATTGCATTGAGCAATATTTATCAAAATGAAAATCACCTATTTGAATCTTTATTTGCCCTGCAAAGCGCGCGTCAAAAAATGCCTGAAAGCGTTGAAATCTTAACCCAATTAGCCCATACTTTTGAAAAATTAAATCAATTAGATTCCTCCTTTTATTATCATCAGAAAGCATTCGAATACGATTCAGAATCTGTTTTAACAAGGGCCAATTATATATACGCAATTGCCAAATTAAATAAAAATACACCCTTGCCCGATATAGATCAAACCAACCAAGATCCTGCCATTTTAGCTAATTTATGGGGTATAGGCATTCTAAGAAATCAACGAATAAGCTCGAAATCTCTAGAAAGTTCGTTCAAGCCAAAAGCAGATGTCAGGGATCTAGCTATGATTTACAATTCTATTCCATACTTTAAGCATAAACAAAAATCATTACCCATAAATGAAATGGCCAAGGATACCAGCATTTTATCTCTATTCCCTGAAATAAAATTAGCAGAGGCGATGCAAGATTATTTCCACCAAGACCCATTAAGTTCCTTAGAAAAAATCGCTCTTTACATAGATGTTCAACCCATTGATCAAACACAAGGCCTGCAATCTTTACTCGATTTTTGGCATCAAGCTTCTTTAATTCCCGTTACAAGCCCAAAAATTTCAAACAAATCAGAGGCCAAAGCAGCTGTGAAAAAATATCCATTCCAATTAATTACCCTGACGAATGCGATTCCATTTCTTAGTAAAAAAGAAGGGTATGACGCAAGCTTAGCAGCCTTAAGATGGAATAAAGAAGTACCCTACTTTTATCCACTTTACGCATTCCGAGCATTAGAAATAGGGGAAATTGAATATGCTAAAGAAGCCATGAATTCCTTAAAAAAAATAAACCCTACCCTATTCCAACTAAATTTGAAGCCATTTGAAAGCCAATTAGCTGCCGCAATCCAACGACAAAAGTTTTAAAGAATTTGGGAATCAAGATTAATCCGCCTATCTTTGCTGGACAAATTTCATGTCTAACGGAGTTAATGGTTCTTTCGTTATTCATTCACTTAATGAACCAACTCATATGAATCAAAAAATTCGAATTAAGCTGAAATCATTTGATCACACGTTAGTGGACAAATCAGCAGAGAAAATCGTAAAAGCTGTTAAAGCTACGGGTGCCGTTGTTTCTGGCCCAATTCCATTGCCAACAAAAATTGAAAAATTCACTGTTTTAAGATCCCCACACGTTAACAAAAAAGCGCGTGAGCAATTTCAATTGTGTACTTACAAGCGCTTAATTGACATCTATTCGTCATCTGCAAAAACAGTAGATGCATTGATGAAATTAGAATTGCCATCAGGAGTAGACGTAGAAATCAAAGTTTAAGGATTTTTTAATCTAGACATATAAAGAAAAGCTTTCAGAAATGAAGGCTTTTTTTATAAATACACAGTACGGGCTTTTTCCCAGTTTATTTGTTGGTCTGCTTCGACTAAATCTATAAATTCTCGTCCTTGCATAAGTCGCTCTAATTTAGATAATGCTCCAGCCAGGCCATAATAGGATTTGAACTTGCGAATCATACTTAAATCCTGGATCATCGGTTGGCCCGCATCAAAATCCCTCGGGTGAAAATAAGTCATTACATACTTTTGCTGGTCCCAAAGTTTAGCTAAAATCGCATCAGGTAGTAACCTGAAATAACCCCCACCTGAAAAGATCACAGGCAGTCCAGCCATTGAAGTTACATTGATGGGAAATTCCTTGAGTTTATGTCCATCTACATCGACCCAACAAGGTTCTTGTTGGCCAAAATTAGCAAAACCACCATGCGCTCTTTTCGCAGGAAATATGGAACAATCTATTTCGATTCCCTGCGTAATCAATTCACTAAATACCCATTTATTTGATTCCATTAATGAGAATCCGGGCGCACGATAAGCTCTGATTTTATTTCCCGTAATCGATTCTAAGCTATCAATAGAACGCTTCAAATCTTCTGCAAATGCTTTTCTATTTTGTTGGTAGGCCAATTGGTGCAAATCAGAGTGCGTGGCTATTTCGTTCCCAGATTTGGCTATTTTTTTGATGATTTCTGGGTATTTTCTTGCGACCCAACCTAAACAAAAAAAAGTCGCTTTTTGATTGTTCCCATAAAGCATGTCTAAAATTCGATCTATATTTTCATGAATCCTGGATGGAAATTTAGCCCAATCTTCCTCAGTCCTAGTGCTAGGATGATCTAACAGATGAAACCACTCTTCGATATCAAAAGTTAAAATTGTCATTTATATCCACCTAAAAAATAGGGCTCCATTTTTTTTAAACGTAATTACGTCTTGCCGACTAGGGAACGAAAAATACGTTAATTCCTCCTGCGGGTTTGGAATTAGCGTGTACGATTGATCTCGAATTGAAATCATGGCTTCCAAAATACAATCCATGCCTATATCTTTTGTATACTCAATAAGCTCTTCCTGAGTTCTCCCAGCGATTTCCACTTTCTTCTGCACAACGATTGGCCCAGAGTCAATGCCCTCATCCACAAAAAACACAGAGACTCCTGTGTATTTTTCTTGATTTTTTAACACCCAAAATGATGGCATCAAACCTCGGTACTTGGGCAATAAAGCCGTATGAAGATTGATTGTTCCTTTAGTAGGAATATCCAAAAGAGCCCTTTTAAATACCTGATTACCGCCAATAGACACAAATAAATCCGCTTGAAGATCTGAAAGTATTTTTAAATTTTCTGGGGAATTAATTGAACCCTCAAGCGTAAATAGCGGTATGGAAGCCTGACTTAAAACGGCTTTAACCGAATGCCCAGGCGTTAATTTTGATTTGATGAATTTGAGAGAAAAATAAATAAAAAATTCTAGGCCAAAAACATCCAAGGTCTTTTTCATTTTGGCAAAAAAAGATTCTCTTTTACCAAAAGGGGAAACCTCAAAAAGCACTGTACCCACCCATTCGATATCATTAGGCAATCCCGCATGCAATTTTTTAATTGCCTTTGGTAAAAAAAATGGATCATCCTGGGTCAATAATACTACTCTCATTTTTTTGATTTAAATAATTGGAAAATTTTCCGCAAAGGTTTTAAAGCTAACGTAAACCAATATGGACGTAAATGATTCACAGACCAAGCTTTTCGATCTTCCGTATTTGCAACAAGGCGATGCTTCCATGAGGCTGTACTTGTACCCCCATTACGCATGGTCATTAAAACTTTAGGCAAATAAAACGCCGACATTTTATTCTTATATAATGCTCTCAGCATCCATTCATAATCTGCTGAACAGCTAAAATCCGTTCTATAAGGGCCATTTTTATCTGATGAAGACTTTTTAATATAAAACGATAAATGGGGTGGCATCCACCCGTAAAGCCACTGATCTTCTTGGTATGCCCCTGCCGTCCAATATCGAACAATCTTTTCTGGATTTTCAGGGTTTACATATTGCTTATCACCGTACACTACATCTACTTGATTGGACTCAAAAGCAGAAACTACGGAACTTATGACATCGTTCGTGGGATAAAAATCATCCGCACCGATCATCCCTATGACGTCGCCATGAATTAATTTCAAGCCCTTATTCATCGCATCATAAATTCCCGCATCTTTTTCAGATATAAAGTGGATGGATGGACCAAAAGATTTCAAAATTTCTAAACTCCCATCGGTAGATCCGCCATCAATGACCCAATATTCTTTATTTACATAATCTTGGGCCAATACGCTCTCTATGGTCTGCCTAAGGGTAGCAGCCGATTGATATGAGACCGTAATGATGGATACTTTCAAAATTAAATATTAAAGAACAAAGATAGAAAATCATCGCATTGTTTTCCGCTTCCCATAGACTCAGATTTTTTTTTCAATGAACACTTGAATAAAATATAAATTTTCGTACCTTTGCAAACCCAATTCGAAACTGTTGGGGATTTAATAATTAATAGAAATGAAAAGAACTTTCCAACCCTCGGTTAAAAAAAGGAAGAATAAGCATGGTTTCCGTGAGCGCATGTCGACAGCAAATGGTCGTCGTGTTTTAACTGCGCGTCGCGCAAAAGGACGTCACAAGCTTTCAGTTTCTGACGAAAAGAGAGGAAAATAAGCCATAATTCTAAGAAAGGCTGATTTCTGGCTCGCTGTTGCTTAATAAAGTATTCTTGCCGTGAAATTCACTTTCCAAAAATCTGAGCGGTTAACGCAAAAAAAAATAATCGATTCTTTATTTCAAAAGGATAGTCAAATTGTGTCACAACGATTTTTCTATCCTTTTCGAGTTTTGTATCGTAGCAGTGATTTAAAGTCCGAATCTCCGCAAATTTTAATTTCGGTTCCCAAGAGAAAATTCAAAAAGGCCGTTGACCGCAATGTAATCAAGCGAAGAACTAGGGAGGCATATCGATTAACAAAACCTCTATTTCAAGGATTAGCCTACAATAAATTACCTGATATAATGGGATTTATTTATATTGGCACTGATATAGAATCGTTTGAGTTAATTCAAAAAAAAATGCATCAAATTTTTGCTGCATTTACAAAAAATGAAAATCTAAAAAATGAAGTTTAGGCAAAAATATCTCAGAAGAGCTTTCGTTGGATTGATCGCATTCGTTAGCTTGATTGGGTTTTCCTTTAGTAGACCTGGCGAGCGTCTATTTGACATTGCCAAAAATCTAGATTTATACGCGTCTGTATTCAAGGAATTAAATAAATTTTATGTGGATGACGTAAATCCAAATCTGGCTGTCAAAACCTCTATAGACGCGCTTTTGAAAAGTTTTGATCCGTATACCGTATATTATCCTGAAGATGAATTGGAAGATTTCATGACCATGACCACTGGCAAGTATCAAGGAATTGGAATCGTTTTAGCTGAGATTAATGACGAATACCGAGTTGCCTATGTGGATGAAAATAGTCCCGCATCTAAAGCCGGATTGGGCATTGGGGACCAATTGATCTCAGTCAATGGCATTAAAATATCGGATACTCCTGAGGCTGAACCTTCTAAACTATTAAAAGGACAAGCTGGCACTTCCTTAGATATTTCCATTTTGAAAATCGATGAAAGTACGACTAAGACTATTCATTTAAAGCGAGAGACAGTTCAAATTAATAATGTCATTTATTCTGGCATCATTAGGCCGGGTGTCGGGTATATTTCGTTAGAGGAATTTAATGCTTCGGCCACCAAAGAACTAAAGACTGCATTAACGACTTTGAGACAAGCGGGGATGCAAAAATTAATTTTAGATCTTCGTGAAAATCCAGGTGGTTTGCTGACTCAAGCTGTGGACATTTGTAATTTATTTTTAGCCAAAGAAACCAAGATTGTTGAAACCAGAGGAAAAGTAGAGGAATGGAATAAAACTTATACGGCATTGAATACTAGTTTTGACTCAGATATTCCGCTCATCATATTAATTAATGGCCATTCGGCCTCTGCGGCTGAGATTGTCGCTGGCGTTATGCAAGATTACGACCGTGCTGTGTTGATTGGCAAAAAAAGTTACGGAAAGGGCTTAGTCCAAGTGACCAGAGATCTTCCCTATCGGACAAAAATGAAAATCACGACTGCTAAATATTACATCCCAAGTGGACGTTGCATTCAGGCGATTGACTACCAACATAAAAATTCGGAAGGCCAAGCCATTGCTTACAAAGACTCGTCCATTAAAACTTTTAAAACGCAAAATGGAAGGACTGTTGTCGACGGAGGAGGAATTCTCCCAGATATCCTGATAGGCAAGGACCTCATGTCTTCAAGTTTTACACAAGCCCTCATGAAACAGTATATGATTTTTTTATATGCTTGTCATTATCAAAAAAATCACCCTAAAATTGCCAGTGCTGAATCCTTCGTTTTTTCAGAAAACGATATGAATGACTTTCAAAATTGGCTTAAAAACCAAAAATTTACTTACGAAAGCCCGGTGGAAAAGCAAGTGCGAATTGCTATAGACCTGGCTAAAAAAGACCAAGCTTATGCAGGCTTAGAAACTAGTATGTCGGCCCTGAAATCAGAGTGGAGCTCGTCTACAACCAAAGAACTTTTAGCCCATAAACAAGAAATTATTTCGTTGATTGAGCAAGAAATAATCCTACATTATTATTTACAAAAAGGGGTAAATCAATGGTCTTTTTCAAAAGATCCTGTTATTTTAGAAAGTTTGAATTTATTCAATCAACCTCAAAAATTTCAAGAAATCTTAGCCAAAAAAAATAAATGAGTCTCATTTTAAGCATCGAAACTTCTTCTCAAAAATGTTCCGTAGCACTGCATGACCAAGGCAGATTAATCGCCGCGTCGCAAAGTGAGGAAGAAGGTGCACATGCGAAAAAGCTAACTTTGCTGATAGAAGAAGTTGTAAAAAAAGCAGCTACTAAACTTGGCTCGCTAGTTGGGATAGCTATTTCAATCGGCCCGGGATCCTACACTGGCTTACGAATTGGCTTAGCGACGGCAAAGGGCCTTTGCTTTGGACTTGATAAACCACTAATCGCTGTGCCTACGTTAAAAATATTGGCGGCCAGACATGCTGATTCAACAGAGCATCAAATATTAATTCCCGTCATGGATGCTAGGAGGATGGAGGTTTACATGGCAGTCTATACCCACGATTTACAAGAGCTTGAGCCCGCAAATGCATTAATCTTAGATGAATTTTCATTCGCTGCATACCAAGAAAAAAACGCGTTAATCTTCGGGCATGGTGCGCAAAAATTCATGGATTCATTTCCCAATCCCTCATTTACATTTAATTTAGAAAACCCCTCTCCTGAGGCAATAGATATGGGTAAATTAGCCTATGAGGCTTATTTGAACCAAAAATTTGAAAATATAGTTACCATAGAACCCGATTATTTGAAGGAATATATGGGACAAAAGCCACAAAAAAAATACATCTAATGGAGAACACGATTGAAAATAAAGTAGCCCAAAGCGGATTGATTCAATTGGATTTAGAAACCATTCGAATTCCTGGTGAACGTATATTTTTTGACATCAAGCCTTTATTATTTATGGATTTGGTGCTTAAAGAGAAAGACTTTAGAGCTTTTCTAGGGGATCACGCCTGGAATCAATATCAAGGAAAACATGTGGCCATTTCTTGTTCAAGTGATGCCATCATCCCCATTTGGGCTTTCATGTTAGTAAGTACACAAATGAGCCCCTTTGCCTCCACCATAGTCTATGGAAATTTAGAAGATTTAGAAAAAGAATTATTTGCAAAATCCTTATTGGCATTAAATTTAGATAGCTACAAGGATGGCCGGGTGGTCGTCAAAGGTTGTTCGAAAGAATCGGTGCCAACAGATGCCTATGTAAGGCTTACAACGTTATTGCAGCCCATCGTAAAAAGTTTATTTTTTGGCGAGCCTTGCAGTACAGTTCCTATTTACAAAAAGAAACTAACTACTTAAATTGATTTAAATAGCGGAGCACTTTTTCCTGGTAGCTTGGCGTTAAATCCACTGGCTTTCGCTGATACAAAGATCTATTTTCTTCTAATTTCTTCAGGTACGGCAACAAATTAGGTGGTGGACTTTCTCTAAATTTTTCAAGCGCATTTTTTGATTCTTTTTTAGGATCTTCGCCCTGCTCTTTCAAAGCCTTTTCAGACTCCAATAAAATAGGCAACATGAGATCTTGTCTGTTTTGTAATTCTTGATTAAGGCGTTTATTAACAAAATCAGTCTCATTTTTTTCCATGTTTTTAATGAGGTCCTTTAAGCTTTTCTCCAAATTATCTGAGCCGGGTCTGCCTTGAATATCTTGCAATTTTTCTTCTAATTCTTGTCGGAGCCTAGCCTGTTCTTGAGCTATTTTAATCATATCTTCACTCATGGGACCCTGTTTATCAGCCCTACTTTCTCTGGCTTTCTGATTAAGTTTTTGTTGGCGTGCCGCCCATGAACCCTGAGGCTTTTGTTTCCCCTTCCCTTTTTTACCAGGTTTCATCTGCATTTGCTGGTTTTGCATTTGCTGCAATAGATCTGATAGCATAACGGCCAATTTGTTAATGGATGCCATCGATTGTTGTTGCCTAGCCTGCACTAAAGGCCATTTGCGTTCCTTCATCATATTGGCAGCCTCATTCAATCGGTTGTGCATTTCAGTCGTTTCTCTCGTGATCAATTGAGATAATGGCATTACTTTTTTACCTAAACTAATCAAACTGTCTTCCAAAATAAAAGCGGTTTCAGCGATCTTATTTTGCCTCTGTGAGGCCGATTTTAAAGCTGGGCTTCCTTCCCGTAAACGACGAAAATCC
>JABMMK010000037.1 GCA_013205605.1 Cytophagales bacterium
TGGTTATGATCTGGTGTAGAAACAGAAACGGCATCGAAATTCTTCGATTCCACTTCCATCATTTTACGCCAATCCTTGTAATATTTTGCTTTTGGGTAAGCAGCGATTGAATCTTTGGCCATGCGATCATCTACATCACATAAATAACCAATATCCGCTTTACCACTATCGTAGAAGTATTTTAAATCTGATCTACCTTTACCACCCGCTCCGATACCAGCTACCACCAATTTATCGCTAGGTGCTAAAAAACCTTTCCCGCCTAATACGTGACGAGGTACGATCATGAATCCTGCTGAAGCTAAGGAGGCTGATTTCAAAAACTCCCGACGGGAGTCCACTGTTTTTTTCTTTTTCATTAGGTTTAAAATTTGAATTTTTAAAGCTATAGAAAAAATCGTAAAAATTAATAATTGAATCAAGTTTAATTATTTAACTAATTTTGAATTATTATTCTTCTTGACAAATACCTATGATTGTAGTTAAACTTTTTGGCGGCTTAGGGAATCAATTATTCCAATATGCTTTTGGCAAAAAACTTTCGCTAAAGACAAATCAGAAGTTATATTTAGAAATTCAGTCTGGATTTAAAAATGATCCCTATCAAAGAAATTACAATTTATCTCCATTCAAGGTCCAGGAAAATCTTTTGAAAAACGATCCTATTTCCATGGATATACACCATTTGAGCATCGACAAAAAACATTGGCAAGGAACAATCAAAAACTATTTATTAGGGCTAAAAAGACATCATTGGCAATTAATTACAGAGAAAAACCTTGAATATGACACTTCCATTGAAGTGATAAAAAAGCACTCCTACTTAGATGGCTTTTGGCAAAGCGAAAACTATTTTAAAGATGTGAGGGAAGAAATATTACAAGAATTTCAATTAAAAGCACTGCCCAAAAATGAGAATGCATTGATTTCAAAAAAAATGTCGGAGGTTGTTTCCGTCTCATTACATATCAGAAGAGTGCATGGGGTAGAATTACCTGGCCAACATCACCATAAAATACATGGAGGATTAGACTTTGCCTATTATCAAAAAGCGATCAATATTATTGCCGATCAGCATCCTAATTTAGAATTATTTGTGTTTTCAGATGACATCGAATGGGCGAAAGAAAATTTCAAAAGTCGATTCCCTGTGGAATTCATGAGCCAAAATGACGATGCTCACAATTACTTGGACTTGGTTTTAATGAGTCACTGCAAGCATCAAATAATAGCCAATAGTACGTTTAGTTGGTGGGGTGCCTGGCTAAATCAAAACCCAGAAAAGATTGTTATAGCGCCTAAAATGTGGTTTGTTGACCAAGAAATGAATGCTCAAACCCGAGATTTAATTCCTAGTGACTGGCTCAGAATTTAATTAATTTTTAATGTAGAATTTTCTTGGGGTCCAACATTCATCCATGGGCCCGCCCGTTGATTTTTGTCCTTTATGGCGCCAATCTCCATCTTGAAATGAATAGGTAAACTCCACACTTTTGCCAATGCTCGAAGCGGCCTTGGTAAAAAACTCGATCGTTTCCACGTATTTTCCATCCACTGAAGTGGTATACGTTCCACCGCCAGTACCAAAAAACTCCTTGGTTTTAACATTAAAGGCAATCCATTGGAAATGATTTCCTGATAAAATCTTCATGGTCCGACGCGGATAAAAAGGACTCGGCCTTTTTGAAACCACATCATTCACATAATTTCCTGAGATGATCCATTCGCCTAGTAATGCCCCCGGCGAACCCGCATCTAGTTTTTTAAGCGCTTGGGTAAACAAACCTAATCGCAATTCACTCTCCGAAATCCGAATGCTTGTTTTGAATTCCTTACCCACTTTCGAGGTATCCGTGGAAGACCATTCATAGGTCAAAACCAATTCATTCCCGTCTTTGCGCCAGGTACCTCCCTCACTTCCCAAGAATTTCTTGTCTGCGATGTGGTAACGATTCAAACTAAATATGTGTTCAGTCAGTAAAACAGTAATTTTGGCACTTGCATCCTCTAGGCCCCAAGCACCTAAGAAAGGTGCTTGTTGGCCCAAAGAAAGCAAAGGCAAAAGGCAAAAAATGAACAAATACTTTTTCATATACTTACAATTTCCAACCCGCACGATACTCGCGCTTAACAAACTGATTGGCATCTTCAAAATTAGTAATCTTCATATTTTGACCGTCCCAAAGCAATTTCTTGCGTCCAGGATACGTAAATCTATTTGTATTTGGTATCGGCGTGCGCACATTGAAACTACGAATAGCTAAATTTCCCATCAACACAGTTTCGGACAAAGGACCCGCAAAATCAAATTTAGAAGCTAAACTTTCATGCGCGGCGCTATTAAATCCTGCTTTGCAAGCTTCCGCCCACATCGCTTGGTGTCCATACTCTTTCAAGTTGTTGGGCTCTTGCTTTGGCATCACTATTTTTGTACCATTATTTAGGTAAATACGAGGTTCTAAACCATAGGTTGCATGAACTAAAACTCCTTTAGAACCCATCATGATTACCCCATTGCTATTGTCTGCGGTACCAATCGAATCATCGGCAGGGATCAAATCTGGGTGGAATCCACGAATACCGCCATCGGTCCAATTCATCGTTACAGCAGATTTGTTTTTATTAGAAGCCGGAAATTTCAATTGGATTGCAGCTGATGGTGGACATCCTTCTGGAAGATATTCCGGCTGGTTTCCTGCGATAAATACGGAACCCACACTCGCCTCAACCTCTGTGGGATAACCCAATCCAAGCGCTCTAAATGGCCCGTCGATTAAGTGGCAACCCATATCACCCAAAGCACCCGTACCAAAATTCCACCAACCTCTCCACTTAAATGGATGGTAAGCTGGATTATAGTCAATTAAAGAAGCTGGCCCCAACCAAACATCCCAATCCATATCCGCTGGTTTTTCATACTTGCCAGAAGGAACAGGGATTCCTTGAGGCCAAATAGGGCGATTCGTCCAAATATTAACGGTATGAACTTTGCCAATTAAACCTTCGTCAAACCATTTGACAACTTGTTGGGTCCCAGGACTAGACGCCCCTTGATTTCCCATTTGAGAAACTACTTTATATCTCCTAGCCGCTTCAGTCATGGTGCGCACCTCAAAAATATTATGCGCCATCGGCTTTTGAACATACACATGTTTGCCTAATTGCATCGCAGCCATAGCGATAGCCGCATGGTTATGGTCTGGCGTTGAAATAGTTACTGCATCAATGCCCTTCTCTTTTTCCAACATCACACGCCAGTCTTGATAACGACCGGCCTTAGCAAACTTCTCAAACAA
>JABMMK010000038.1 GCA_013205605.1 Cytophagales bacterium
ACCCGGTTTTAGGCCATATTACAACATTTGGAGGTCATCCAGTTAATTGTGCCGCATCATTAGCTACACTTAACTATATTATTGACGAAAATTTAATGGTCGAAATACCCACAAAAAGCCAATTATTTAAAAGCCTTTTGGTGCATCCCATGATCAAAGAAGTTAGAGCGGTGGGATTAATGATTGCCGTAGAATATGAAAATTTTGAAATCATTCAAAAAATCATCGCAAAATGTCTTAAAAGTGGATTAATTACCGATTGGTTTTTATTTTGCAATAATTCACTCCGCATAGCTCCTCCATTAATCATCACAAAAAAAGAAATAAAAATAGCCTGTAAAATAATTTTACAGGCTACCCATGAAGTTGAAATGGAGATTAAATCCTAAACATGCTTTAAAAGCGTTTCAGACAAGACTGATTTGGGGATATTTCCTCCGACCAATCTTTCTACCATTTCTCCATTTTTAAAGACCATTAGTGTAGGAATTGAGCGAATACCAAAGGAAGCTGGAACAGCTGAATTTAGATCTACATTCATCTTTGCTACGATGGCTTGGCCTTCTACTTCTCCCGCTAATTCTTCCACGATAGGACCAATCATTTTACAAGGACCGCACCATTCAGCCCAAAAATCGACTAAAACAGGTGTATCAGTACCTATTAACTCTTGAAAATTTGCATCTGTTGCTTCTACGTATTTTCCCATTGTTTGATTTATATTTTAAAATTCAAAATTATAACAAATACTGATAAACAAATCGTTCATCAAAAAAAATTAAATAATTAATTTAAAACCTATGTTTTCTACCTTACTCAAATCCATCACTAACGCTTTATTTATCGTTAATTGAACTTTTCTAGAGAGGAAATCCAGTTGAACACGATCCTGTTCATCATAAACTTCTAAAATGACTTTTTTGTTCCCTTTATATTGATCAAATAAATCTTCCAAATAATCAACTGTCTCCAAATTCAAATAAGACAAATTTAAACGCAAGCGAAGTTCTTTGGTACGCTCTTCTAAAAGCTCCGACAATAATTCAATCGACTGGATTTTAAAAACCATTTGGTCTGTGTGCTTATTTTTCAACTGATAGGATCCTTGAATATATAACAATCGATCCTGGGCAATAAACCTTTCAAACTGAATAAAATCTTTGGCAAACAACGCAAATTCATAATTTCCGGAATAATCTTCTAAGGTAAAAATCATAAACTGATTTCCATTACCTGAAGTCCTGACATTTATTTTGGTCACAATACCTGCAAAAGATTGTACGATGTTTGGCCTTGATTCCAATAAGCCTGAATTAGAATTACAAAAATTTTGAATTTCAATTTTATATTCATCCAAGGGATGCCCTGAAATATAAACGCCAACCACCTCTTTCTCATTTTTCAGTTGTTCCATAACCGACCAAGGCTCAGATACAGGAATTTTAGGCATAGATATATCATTTCCTGTGCCAGCACCTAATTCTCCAAATAAGGATTGCGTAGCTGCTGCTTTCAATTCAGAAATTTTGGCTGAATAACGCACAATCTTTTCGATAAACGTAATTCCCTCATTGTCGGTCGCAAAAAATTGTGATCTTTGAATATCACTAAAACAGTCAAAGGCACCAGCTAAAGCCAAGGATTCCAAACATCTTCTATTAACCTGGCGGCTATTGATACGAGCCACAAAATCAAAAATATCTTTATATTCACCTCTCGCTTGTCTTTCTTCTACGATAGAATCTACTGCCGCTTCACCCACCCCTTTAATAGCTCCTAAGCCAAACCTAATTTGACCTTTTTTATTGACTGCAAAAGATCGAGATGACTCATTCACATCAGGAACCAATAAACTTAAGCCCATACGTTTACATTCATCCATGAAAAATGTAATCTTCTCAATATTACCTAAAGAGTTAGATAATACGGCCGACATATATTCTGGGGCATAATTGGCTTTTAAATAACCCGTTTGATAAGCGACTAAGCCATAGCAAGTAGAATGAGATTTATTAAATGCATATTCGGCAAATGACTCCCAATCCGACCAAATCTTCTCTAATTTATCTAGAGGGTGTGAATTCGAAAGTCCGCCGTCAATAAACTTACCCTTCATTTTATCGATGGTAGGCTTATCTTTTTTCCCCATAGCCTTCCGCAACACATCCGCATCGCCTTTGGTAAAATTGGCCAATTTTTGAGATAATTGCATTACTTGCTCCTGATAAACCGTAATGCCATACGTATCACTTAAATATTCCTCCATTTCTGGAACATCATATTCAATTTTCTCCCGACCATGTTTCCTGGCAATATAATTAGGAATATAGACCATAGGACCTGGCCTAAACAAAGCATTCATGGCAATTAAATCCGAAAATTGATCTGGTTTTAAATCCCTCAAATGTTTTTGCATGCCGGCCGATTCAAATTGGAAAGTAGCATTGGTTTCACCTCTTTGATACATTTCAAAAGTAGTCGCATCATCTAAAGGAATCGCGTCTAAATCAATGGTGATTTTATGATTTTGTTCAATGAGTCGAATCGATTCTTTTAAGATAGACAAAGTCTTTAACCCCAAAAAATCCATTTTAATAACTCCCGCATTTTCAATCACAGAGCCATCAAATTGAGTAATCAATAAACTAACATCTTTGGAAGTTGCCACAGGCATGATGTCCGTTAAATCATGTGGGGCAATAATGATGCCTGCCGCATGAATTCCAGTTCCTCTGACAGAACCTTCCAAAATCATAGCTGATTCAATGACTCTTGAAGGTAAGCCCCCAGCAGATTTTATCTGCCTCAATTGCTTTACCTGCTCTAATTCATCTGAACTTAAATTTTCTCGATCCGCCAAACTGCCATCACCTGTTAATGAGGCATTAAATATACGCTCTAAGGTGATTTTAGGCTTTTCTGGAACTAATTTGGCTAAGGCATTCGACTCTGACAAAGGCAAGTCTAATACACGAGCCACATCTTTCAACGACATTTTAGCCGCCATTGTGCCATAGGTTGCTATGTGCGCTACTTGATTTCGACCATATTTTTCAACGACATAATCAATTACTTTTTGTCGGCCTTCATCATCAAAATCCGTATCAATATCAGGAAGTGATTTACGATCCGGATTTAAAAAACGTTCAAAAAGTAAATTGTATTTGATGGGATCTATGTTCGTAATTCCCAAACAATAAGCCACTACTGACCCAGCAGCACTACCTCTTCCCGGACCTACGTAAACCCCTAAATCCTTGCCCGCATTAATGAAATCAGCTACAATTAGAAAATAACCAGCAAATCCCATGGTTCTAATAGTATGCAATTCAAATTTTATTCGCTCCTCTACCACAATAGAAATATCAACATACCTCTTTTTAGCCCCCTCCATGGTCAAATGCTCCAAGAAATCATCTTGACTTAAAAAAGTGGAGGGAATCGTAAAATTAGGTAGTAATACGTCTTTTTTTAATTCCAGAATTTCAACCTTACCCACAATTTCATTGGTATTGTCAATCGCCTCTGGAATATGCGACCACAAGTCAGTCATTTCCTGAGTCGTCTTAAAATAAAATTGATCATTATAAAAAGCAAAACGCTTTCCTTTCATATCAAAATCACCTTCTATGTCTTTATAACTAGGCGTTGATTGTTTTTCCCCGGTGTTAATACACAACAAAATGTCATGCGCATTGGCGTCTTTTTGATCTAAATAGTGACTGTCATTAGACGCAATAACTTTAACGTTATATTTTTTTGCAAACCGCAATAAAACTTCATTGACAACTTGCTGTTCTGGAATGTGATGATTTTGAACTTCCACATAATAATCCTCACCAAATAAGTCTAACCACCATTTAAACTCCTTTTCAGCTTCATCTTCTCCAGCACGTAAGATGGCTTGTGGGACACTAGCTCCTAGGCAACAGCTGGTTGCAATGAGCCCTTTATGATATTTTAAGACTAATTCCTTATCGATCCTGGGATATTTTGAATACATCCCCTCCATAAAACCCAGAGAACATAATTTGATCAGGTTTTGATATCCCTCCGGATTCTTCGCTAAAAATAATTGATGATACCTCTTATCCTTTAACTCTTTTGTAAAAACTTGTTTATGTCGGTCAGTCACTAAATAAAACTCACAACCTACGATGGGCTTGACTCCGTGTTTTCCCGCTTCAGCCACAAATTGAAAAACCCCAAACATATTTCCATGATCTGTAATAGCCACGGCAGGCATATTATCTTCCTTCGCTTTTTTAAACATGGAAGAAATCTTAGATGCGCCGTCTAATAAAGAAAATTGGGAATGATTATGTAAATGGGAAAATTGCATATAAAAATTATACTTTTAGAAAGGGTTCTTTATCAAAAAAAGTGGCATTCAAGAAATCCAAATAGGGCTTTAGTACTTTGGCTTTTTTAATCACCAAATCAACAAACTGATCCGAAGTCACTTCATCATCTGTAAAATGACACCAAAAGAACATCGTTTTCACCTTCAGTAAATCTGCGTCAGGATGCAATGCATCAAAACCCTTAGGCGTATATTTTAAACTTTCTCCTTGTGCAGGCCCATATGTTTCCTTGAACAGCGAATAATCAATTATTTTTCGTAAACCCTTTGCATTGTAATCTATTTCCTGGCGATATTTTGCTATCTGGTCTGGGCTGGGGTTATACATACCACCGCCTAAAAAAGATTTGCCATTGGGTTCTATATGCAAGTAATAATCCATAAACCCAGATTTTCGACCACCTTCAGAAATACTAACTGAAAACCACGTTTTATATGGATCTTTATTTTTAGTAAATCGGACATCCCGATTAATTCGATAGGTACAATTTTTTACTTGCACTCCATCTAAATTTTCAAATTCCCCAAATTCTAGGATAAGTTGGGCCACAAATTCTTCGAATTTTACTTTCAAAACTGTATATGAAGCTTTGTTAACACCAAACCACTCGCGTGAATTGTTGGATTTTAAATCCAATAAAAATGCCAAAAGGCTAGGGGTGAGGGACATTGAAAATGGGTGAAATCGTTAAAACGAAATTAGTAAATTTTGCTTGAATGCCCAAGAACAATTCGCTTGGAGTTTCGGTCTATTTTATTGATTTTTGCATAAATTATTTAAACAAGCTATGCGTATTTTAACGGGCATTCAGGCTTCTGGAAAACCCCATTTAGGAAACATTTTAGGTGCGATTATCCCAGCCATAGAATTATCTAAGCAGGTTGGCAACGATTCTTTTTTATTTATTGCTGACTTGCATACGTTAACATCTTTAAAAGATGGGGAAAGTATACGTAATAATACGTTATCTGTAGCGGCTGCCTGGTTAGCCTTTGGTTTTGATACAGAAAAAAATTATTTCTATCGACAGTCAAAACTAGCCCCATACCATACTGAATTAATGTGGTATTTAAACTGCTTTACCCCGTTTCCTATGTTGGCAAACGCACATAGTTTTAAGGACAAAGCAGAAAAATTATCCGATGTAAATGCTGGTTTATTTACATATCCTGTGTTACAAGCCGCTGATATCGTTCTATATGATGCGCAAATTATACCGGTTGGCAAAGATCAAAGACAACATATTGAAATGACGCGCGATATTGCCAATTCGGTCAATAAGAAATACAATAAAGATATTTTTGTGCTTCCTGAGGCTAAAATAAATGAAGAGGTGATGACAATTCCTGGGGTTGATGGTGCGAAAATGAGCAAGTCACTAAACAATTACATTGATATCTTTTTACCAGAAAATGAGCTATTAAAGCAAATTAAAAAAATTGTAACCGATACGACGGCCTTAGAAGATCCCAAAGACCCAGATCAGGATATTACTTATAAATTATACCAGTTAATGGCTAGCAAATCAGAGATAGCTGAAATGCGAGCTAATTATTTAGCCGGTGGATATGGGTATGGACATGCTAAACAAGCCTTATTTAATTTGATACTCCAATATTTTAAAGAGGTTAGAGAAAAATTTGATTTCTATATGTCACATCCAGAGTTGATAGAAGAAAAACTACAGATCGGCGAGAAGAAGGTTAAACCAATTGCTGAGGCTACCATAGCAAGAATAAGGGCTGAATTTAAATTTTAAAGCATGTTTCCAACTTGGGATAGTGATTTATTTCAACTCATTAATCAGGCCCATCAACCATGGCTAGATCAGCCGATGGTCATTATTTCGGGTAAATTAACCTGGATTCCCCTATATGCTTTTTTGATCTATCTATTATATAAAGAATATAAATCCCACGTTTGGAAAACTATTCTGTATTTAATATCGACTGTTATTTTCGCAGACCAAGTTAGTTCCAGTATATTAAAGCCATTATTCAAACGCTTAAGGCCCTGTCATGTGGAAGCATTTCAATCTTTTATACATTTACCAGACGGTTGCGGTGGCTTATACGGATTCTGTTCCTCGCATTCCGCTAATTCATTTGCCGTAGCGATCGGATTTTATTTAGTCACAAAAAACAGGCCAATGGGAATAATTCTCATTTTATGGGCGACTTTGATTGCATACAGTCGTATATATCTAGGAGCACATTATCCGTTAGATGTGATTACAGGGGCGATCGTCGGTGGGGTAGGAGCCTTTACTTTATTTCAAGCCTACGCTAAATTGACTAAAAAATCATAGGTGTTAATTCCATCAGCGAAATCATCTAAAGCTGGTTGTTGGCTCTGTCCAAAATCTATATTTAAACCTACTTTACACTGTATTTTATCTTCTCTTTCTGAAATCCACTTTTGCAAAGAGCTTTCGTTTTCATAACGGTAAACATATAAAACACCGACTGGAGAAACAAGATCCTCGTTTTCCGTAACAATAATATTGCCTAAGTCAAAATGAGGAATCTGATTTAACAGATATAAAGTACGGTAATATTGTAAATTGTTCGCATACTTAGAATGATTTAA
>JABMMK010000039.1 GCA_013205605.1 Cytophagales bacterium
CCATAGAATCGCATGAGAATTTTATTTAAATCGGTTTTAATACAAGATAGTCTTTCTGACTTCTATAATCAGGTAGTTGATTTATTATTTGAAAATGGCCAATGGGCTCAAATTGGAAATAATTTGAATGAAAAAGCCGATTTAGTCATTGACCAACCTGATTTAGCTTGGTCGCCGTCTATGGTGGATCTACGTGTTCATAATACCTTGCCGGGTGGAGAGTTCAAAGAAGATTGGACAAGCTTGTCAGCAGCAGCTAAGAAAGGTGGGGTGTTGGATTTATTGCTTTTACCTACGGGGGATCCTGTTCCTCAACAACCACAGGCGCTTGAGTTTGTCAGAAATATGTCTCAGGTACATGGCGTAAACTTTATTCCCATGGCACCTTTGACGATCGATAATCAAGGGGAAAGTTTCACTGATTTATTTGATTTATTTTCTTCAGGCGTCCATTGGTTTGCCCATGGAAATTCAAGTATCCAGAATGTAGATTTAATGAGCAAGTGTTTGCAATATTTACAATCGTTGCCCGCAACTTTAGTTTCTAGGCCCGATACGACTGGACTGTCTCTCTATGGTCAAATAAACGAAGGATTACAAAGTACTTTATTAGGACTTAAAGGTATACCGGATTTGTCTGAGACATTAAGTGTAAAACGTGATTTAGATTTACTTTCTTATATCTTGTCTAATTCTTTTGGTCACACTCATGCTAAATTCAGACTACATTTCTCTTGTCTTTCTTGCAGCGAATCAGTAGACTTAATTCGGGCAGCTAAGAAAAAGGGTATGCCAGTAACTTGTGATGTGGCTGCTCACCAATTAATATTTACGGAGGATTCAATCAGTGATTTTGATACCATGAAAAAGGTTTTTCCACCATTTAGAACTGAGGGTGATGTTAATTCTTTATGGAAAGGTATTCAAGATGGTACTGTAGATGCCATTGTGTCGGATCATACACCTCATGAAAGTGAAGCAAAAGAAGTGGAGTTTGACCATGCAGCTTTTGGTACAATCGGCTTAGAAACATTGTTTCTCGCATGTTACCAAGAGGCCATTCATCGAAAAATTTTGTTTATTGACAAATTACTCTCTTCCAACCCCGCAAATTTAGTTGGGCTTAATATGCCAGCGCTAGGAAAAGGGAGTAAAGCCAAGGGAATTTTATTTCAAAAAGTTCCTTCTTATGCTTATTTACCAGATCATATTGTAGGCAAATCTAAAAATTCAGCTTTTCTAGGATATACTTTTAGCCATAAAATTTTAATGGTGCTGAATCAACAAGAGATTGCGTATAATAATCAATAAATGAAAAATCTGATCAAGTATTGGCCACAATTATTGGCAACAAGTCTATTTGCCGTTGGTTTAATTATCCTTTATTGTATTATTTTTTACTCCCTTGGTATTTTGCCTCTCGGAGGGAAAAAAGCACCCAGTTTTGTGTTAGTATTAATTCTTCAGTATTTAATGGTCAAAAAGATTTTTAAAACAGATGCTGCCCATTTTTTGAAAATTTTTCTGTTTCAATATATCTACATTCTTTTTGTGGCTATTTTGAGTTCAATGGTCTTGTATTATTTCTACGTGTCTGAAATTGGTCTTGGAGTTTTAAATGAATATATACAATTTAGCGTCAGTGAATTACAGCAGTATAAATCGGTGATTATTGAGCATGAAGGAATTGAATATTATAAAATGCTACTGAATGGCATTAATGGAATAGATGCTGGAAGTATAGCTAAAGATGATTTCACACAAAAAATTGTGTTGGCATTTTTGCCAAACCTACTCATGTCTTTATATTTTAAAAAGAATTAATCATGGAAAAACAGGAAGATTTAAAATTGTCTAATTCCGTTTTAGCATTAAAATGGGGAGTTATAGGTGGGATTACTAGTTTTGTTTTAACTCTGGCAACCAAATATTCAGGCTTAGAGGAAGACTTTAGTGAAACATTAGGTTGGGTTTCATTTCTGGGCACGCTTTTGATCAACACAACAATTCTTTATTTAGCATTAAAAGAAGTGAGGTCAAACCAAGATGATCTAATTAGTTACGGACAGGGTTTAGGTAATTCGCTATTAATTGGCGCTGTTTGGGGTGTTGTTAGTGGTGGTTTTAATTATATCTATTTGAATTTTATTGATCAAGGAGTTCTTCAAAAACAGATGGATATCGCTAGGGAAAAATTAGAAAGCCAAGGTTTAACTGAAAGTCAAATAGAAGATGCTGAAAAAATTACTAAGATGATGTTGGGCCCCGGCATTCAATTTATGATCATTTTTTTCTTTTCAGTTTTATTTACTTTTTTACTGGGTTTGATTGTTTCAGCGATTTTGAGAAAAGAAAAATCTATTTTTGAGGATTAATATGTGGGCGATCATTCAAAAAGAATTTAATGTGTTTTTTACCTCATTCATCGGTATAGGTCTCATGTTTTCTTTTTATTTATTGATCGGCTTTTATACTTGGTTTTTCCAAGGCAATGTCTTAGATTTTGGCTTTGCAGAACTAAGTGTGTTTTTTGATTTAAGTCCTTGGTTTTTTTTATTTTTCACGCCTGCCATTTGCATGAGGCTATTTTCGGAAGAGTTTGAATTAGGTACTTTTAATCTTTTGCGTACATTGCCTATATCCATTGAACGAATCATTTTTTCCAAGATCCTAAGCCAAATATTTCTATTGGCCATCATTTTAGTGCCGACCATCATTTTTATCTACAGCATTGGAACATTAAGTTCACCGGCTTATAACATTGATTTTGGTATCATATTTAGCGCTTATTTGAGTTTGCTTTTGCTA
The DNA here is from genome assembly GCA_013205605.1 of Cytophagales bacterium. Classification (GTDB taxonomy): domain Bacteria; phylum Bacteroidota; class Bacteroidia; order Cytophagales; family Spirosomataceae; genus Aquirufa. Next base: position 2,809 of record JABMMK010000039.1, read on the forward strand.
ATCATTGTATTTGTCTGTTTAAGTGCTTTAGCTTCTTCTATAGCGAATAAACAGGCATTATCATTTGTATTGGGTGTTTTTCTGAATTTTGTTTTTTGGCAGGGACCTCAAGAAATAAGTAAAATTTTCAATTTTGATTTTACCTTTCAAAGTTTAAATTATCACTTTCAAAATATCAGTAGGGGAGTGTTGGATTTTTCAAGTGTAGGTTTTTACGTAGGATTGATCATGATGATTTTAGGCCTTATAATTTTACGCTTCCGTTGGAATTATTTGAAATCTAAAATTTGAATACGCTCTTCGCAGTATTTTATTTCTGATTCTTCATTCGATGCAATGAGGATTAATTTATCTTTCTCCGATTCTAGTTTATTTTGAAACCAGGTTTTTGACTTAAGGTCCAAATTAGTCGTGGGTTCATCTAAAAACAAAAATGGCCTTGGTGCCGATAAAGCAATGGTTAGTTTTGTTTTTTGCTTCATGCCCGATGAGAAATCTCTAATTAGTTTATTGGGATTCGTTTTTAATTCTGAAAATTCTTCAAATGCTTGGACGTTGAATGTTGAGGGCAAATTTTGTAGGCCAACTAAAAAAGAGATTAATTCACTGATGGTGAATTCTTCTATGATTTCACTGTAGGGAGCCGCAAATGAAATTTGCCTAAATGCAAGATCACTATCTATGGGGTTTCCTTGGTTATCTAAATACTTTACGGAACCTTTTGTTGGCAACGAATATTGACTCAGCAATTGGAGTAAGGTCGATTTACCAGAACCATTTGGCCCTACAATCGCATATTTCTGATGATCTTGAAATTCGAAATTAAAGTTTTTAATGACATATTCTTGGCGGAATTTCTTTTCTAAGTTTTCAGCAAGAATTTTCATAGGAGTTAGCTTAGCCTTTCATGATTCCCCTTTCTGAATTGCGAATGAAATCTATGATTTCATCTCTTTCAGGAGATTGTCTGATCGATTTTTCAATTTGCTCTAACGCGTCGTTAGTATTTAATCCTTTGTTGTACAGGAATCGATACACCTCTTGGATTTCATTAATGAGCTCATCCGTAAATCCACGCCTCTTTAATCCAATCGAATTAACTCCCGCATAAGTAAGAGGTTCTCTACCTGATTTTGTGAATGGGGGCACATCTTTTCGAACAAGTGAGCCTCCTGAGATCATGACATGTCGGCCTATTTGTCCAAATTGGTGAACGGCAGATGAACCCCCAATGATGGCAAAGTCTCCTACATTCACATGTCCGGCTAATTGTACTGAATTTGCTATAATGCATTGGTTTCCAATGACACAATCATGGGCTATATGTACATAAGCCATGATTAAGCAATTAGGGCCAATGACTGTTTTTTGTCGATCACTGGTTCCTCGATTTACGGTGACACATTCCCTTATGGTTGTATTATCGCCAATTTCAGCTGTTGTGATTTCTCCTCCAAACTTTAAATCCTGAGGAATTGCTGAAATCACTGCTCCTGGGAATATTTTAACATTTTTTCCTATCCTCGCTCCTGGAAATATAGTTACATTTGAACCTATCCAACTACCTTCTCCGATTTGCACATCTTCGTGTATGACAGTAAATGGATCAATTTGTACATGGGATCCAATGATGGCATTCGGGTTAATCGAAGTTAATGGATAATTCATAAATTTTGTACTATGATTTTCTAACTAAACTCGCAGTCATTTCTGCTTCACAAACTACTTGTCCCGATACATAAGCCTTACCTATCATTTTGGCAATTCCTCTTCGTATAGGCGCTAGAAGCTCACATTTAAATATTACAGTATCTCCTGGGATGACACTTCTTCTAAACCTGCAATTTTCAATTCCAACTAAATAGGGCCAATAATTTTCTGGATCTGGTACTGAACTAATCACTAATATCCCCCCTGTTTGAGCCATAGCCTCAATTTGCATAACTCCTGGCATTACAGGATTATTTGGAAAATGTCCCATGAAATAATATTCATTCATCGTCACATTTTTCACACCAACGACAGTATTGTCATCTAAATAAATAATCTTATCGATCATTTGAAATGGATATCGATGTGGCAATAACTCATATATACGCTCATGTGAACAAATAGGAGGTTGCTTTGGATCGTAGATAGGAACATTGTTCTTTTCGGTTTCCAACATCAATTTCTTGATTTTTTTGGCTAATTCGATATTGGAAGCGTGTCCCGGTCTCGAGGCCAAAATTTGCGCTTTAATGGGTCTCCCTACTAAAGCCAAATCACCCATTAAATCCAATAACTTATGCCTTGCCATTTCATTTGGAAAGTGTAAGCTGGTATTATTTAGGATTCCAATTTCTTTAGAAATACTTACTTTGGGTTTTCTTAAAACATCTGATAAATGAGCTAATTCTGCTTCAGAGTAATCACGATCTGCTATGACAATGGCATTGCTCAAATCACCCCCTTTAATCAGGCCCTCTTTATATAAAACCTCTAATTCATGCACAAAACAAAAAGTTCGACACATGGCAAAACCTCTTTCAAATTGTGACACGTGACTCAAATTGGCATGTTGGCTCGATAAGAATTTTGAATTATAATCCACCATCACCGCCATTCTGTAATCATTTAAAGGCAACGCAGCTAATTCAATATCTTTATCGGGATCTTTGAATCTTACTTCTTCCGTTACTTCGAAAAATTTACGATGAGCCTCTTGTTCAACAGGTTCTGCATCTTTTAACGCTTCCACAAATTTGATCGAACTTCCATCCATAATGGGGGGTTCTGGACCATCTAATTGAATTAAAACGTTGTCAATTTCAAGGCCAACCAAAGAAGCCATCACATGTTCAACTGTATTTATTCTTGCTCCATTATGTTCAATGGTGGTTCCTCGTGAGGTATCGACTACGTAATCAACATCGGCATCCGCGATGGGTTGCCCTGGTAAATCTATTCGCTGAAATTTTATGCCATGGTTAGATACTGCCGGCAAAAATGTCATATTCGTTAAGACTCCCGTGTGTAAACCTACTCCACTTAAAGTGACTGATTTTGATATGGTGTGTTGCTTATTATTCATAATAAGGGTAAAGCCAACTCAATATTATTTGTTGCTTTGATTAAATTTTTCAAAAAATTCTGGTAACTGCCTAATTAATGCATTTCTTTTTAAGAAATCTACATTATTGGAGGCTGGGGTACCCCCCAATGTTTGTCCTGGTGTTTTAACACTTTTTGTTACGCCAGATTGACCGGTTACAATCGTTTTAGGCGCAATAGTAATATGTCCTGCTACACCTACTTGGCCTGCAATCAAACAATTCTCGCCCACTTTCGTGGATCCTGATATACCTGTTTGTGCTGCAATGGCAGTATTTGAACCTATTTCTACATTATGTGCTATTTGCACTAAATTATCTATTTTAACTCCTTTTCTGATGATTGTTGATCCCATGGTGGCTCGGTCAATCGTCGTATTCGAACCTATAGAGACATCATCCTCGATCACTACATTTCCTAATTGGGGTATTGATTTAAATGTTCCATCGGCTTGTGGAGCATGCCCAAAACCATCTGAACCAATCACTGAATTTGCATGTATAACAACATTGTTGCCGATGACACAATCTTTGTAAATGACAACACCTGGGTATATGGTGCAATCGCAACCAATGGTTACATTTTTTCCGATGCTAACCCGATCATAAATTTGTGAATTCTTTCCTATTTGGCTTCCCGCATCCACAAGCGTAAATCGTCCCACAAAAACATTTTCTGAAATATGTGCGCTATCAGCCACATAACTAGGAACTTGAATGCCCGTTTCTTTATTCTCTACCAGTTCTTGGTATTTTTGCAATAAGATCGTAAAGGCTAAATATGGATCAGAAACAAGTATTAAAGCTGTTTTGACAGGTTTTTTTAAGGCCAAATCTTTTGAAATGATGACCGCTGACGCATCTGTTTGATATAAAAAAGATTCGTATTTGGGATTAGAAAGAAATGAAATACTACCTGATTTTCCTTCTTCTATTTTATCGAAATTGCTAATTAATGTAGCCCCATTGCCATTTACTGTACCTTCTATTAAATCTGCAATTTGGTCAACAGTAAATTTCATGTCTTAAATATATGGTGGCAATTAGTTATTAAAAACAAGTTAGCTTAATTCTCCTTGCAAATATACGCTCTTTGGACAACAAAAATAGTATTTTTTCACAATCTTACTCAAGGCTTGGATGGTCGGTAAATCGGATGCAAGCATTAACTCGACGACTTGACCTTGTTTATCGACCATTTTGATTGTATTGTCGCCTTGCACATACGCCGCATTACTAGTGGAACCCTCTACGACAAAATAGGAAAGTTCCTCAAAACCGATGCCTAAACTTTCCTGAATTTTACTCTCTATTTCTGTTATTTTAGATTTGGGCAATGGTTGAGTTCCTAATTTGCATTTAAATAATTTTCTAGTTAAAAATGACTCACATAAATGCCTTAAAATTTTATCCTTTTCGTTTTTCCAATCTTTTAAAGCGGCCCAAATATCATGATCATCTAAATCAGTAAATGCGATTAATAGCTTATCATTATTAGCAAATTCATCCCAAGTATATGTCCTACTTAGAAAAACATAAAGTGGCTTTGAACAATTTAATTTTGTGCCTTGTGCCATTAAATCTTTGGCTCGCCTTAAAATTTGAATTAACATCGTCTCTGCTGCTATGGCGGTTTTATGTAGATATACCTGCCAGTACATGAGTCGACGAGCCATTAAAAAGTTTTCAATGGAATAAATACCCTTTTCTTCTAAAACGAGTTGCTCGTTTTTCAAATCCAACATACTTAATAATCTTTCAGAGCCAATAAACCCTTCTCTTACTCCCGTATAAAATGAATCTCTACTTAAATAATCCAATCGATCCACATCTAATTGGCTCGAAATTAATTGATGAAAAAACGGTCGATGGTAGCGATTGTTAAACATTTCAATGGCCAATGACAATCGACCTTTAAAATACTCATTCAACTTTTTCATGAGCAGATTGGAAACTTCCTCATGTTTTACCTCATTTAAAATGGTATTTTCTAATACATGTGAAAATGGTCCATGACCAATATCATGCAACAAAATAGCAATTTCAGCCGCTTCTTGCTCAGCCTCTGTAATACGATATCCTTTTGCTTTTAAATTATTTAATGCTTGATCCATCAAATGCATAGCTCCTAACGCATGATGAAAACGAGTATGATGTGCCCCTGGATAAACAAATTCAGCTAAACCTAATTGTTTAATTCGCTTAAGTCTTTGGAAAAACGGATGGTCAATTAACTCCAATATCAGTGGATTATTAATTTTAATAAATCCATAAATAGGGTCATTAATTATTTTAGTTGGAAACATAGCGCGGTCCACAGGTTTTATGCCAAAATGTATTTAACAATAAACAAATGTAAGATTTATCTTTTCTATTCGAAAATAAGAGAATTCAATCTGTTAAATCTTAAAATATTTAATCAAATGTAGTTAGAAAGGCAATAATTACTTAATTTTGCAGCACATTAGTTTAATCTAATGTGGACTTGTAGCTCAGCTGGTTAGAGCACCTGACTCATAATCAGGGGGTCCATGGTTCGAGCCCATGCTGGTCCAC
>JABMMK010000040.1 GCA_013205605.1 Cytophagales bacterium
GCCCGTGGTGGCCAATTTAAAAGCGCATCTAGGCCAGGAAATGTTCATTAGGATTATCGATAACGAGACAGGAATTTCGGCTATTCCTTATGTGGGGCATGATAAATTGGCGCACATAAATTTTGACAATTTTAGGTTTCATGCTACTAGGCCAACATTCCCCAACGAATTAAATCAAAAAGACATCATCGTTCTTCCCCCTCTTGACCCGATCCTTCATGCGGGACTTTCTGGCAAAGAGGCCGCCAAAGCGATGACATTGCCCAAAGGATTTAAGATTACCTTGGCCGCTTCGGAGCCCGATATTGTACGTCCGATCAGTTTCACGATGGATCCTCGGGGCCGACTGTGGGTTGTCGAGGGACATACGTATCCGATTCCGGCTCCCGAAGGACAAGGAAAAGATCGGATTTTGATTTTCGAGGATACGGATGGAGATGGGACTTTGGACAAAAGAAAAGTGTTCATGGAAGGGTTAAATTTAGTTAGTGGCATCGAAGTGGGCATGGGGGGAGTTTGGCTAGGTGCCGCACCTTATTTGTTGTTTATACCCACCGACTTTACCCAAGATAAACCTACGGGTCCGATCCAAAAGTTGCTGGATGGTTGGGGTGTTCAGGACACCCACGAAGTGTTAAATAGTTTGCGTTGGGGTCCGGATGGCTGGCTGTATGGAACTCATGGTGTGTTCACCCATTCCAATGTGGGGAAACCGGGGGCTACGGATCAAGAACGAACCAAGATCAATGCGGGTGTTTGGCGTTTTCACCCTAAAACGCATGTGTTTGAGGTGTTTGCGGAGGGGTCAAGCAATCCTTGGGGCATTGATTTTAATGAGTATGGACATCCATTTATTACGGTGTGCGTGATTCCACACATGTTTCACATCATTCAAGGCGCACGTTATCAAAGGCAAGGCGGGAAACATTTTAATCCCTACACCTATGACGACATTAAGACCATTGCGGACCATGTGCATTATGTAGGGGATCGCGGGCCGCATGCGGGCAACTTTAGGTCGGCTTCTGCCGGAGGAGGCCATGCACATGCGGGAGCCATGATTTATTTGGGCGGAAATACTTGGCCCAAAGAATTCAGAAACAATATTTTCATGAATAATATTAATGGCGCCAAACTTAATGTAGATATTTTGACCCCCAAAGGTTCAGGGTACAGCGCCAGCCATAAAAAAGATTTTTTGGCTATGAACGATTCATGGTCGCAGTGGCTCAATATGAAATATGACCCTAGCGGATCGGTCTATGCGATTGATTGGTATGATAAAAATCAATGCCATAGCAACAATCCAGACGTACATGATAAAACCATGGGCCGAATTTTTAAAATTACCCATGAAACGGACGTGTTCGTTCGGGTGGATTTGAGCAAATCGACCGACCAGGAATTAGTGAATCATCAATTGAATCCCAACGAATGGTATGTGCGCCAATCGCGAACCATTTTACAGGAAAGAGGGGGAAATGCTCAGGTTTTCAAAGCGTTAAGGGATATTTTAGACAAGAATCCTGATGTTACGCGTAAGCTAAGAGCTCTGTGGACTTTACAGGTAACGGGAGGTTTAACGGAAATGGATTTGGAGAATTTATTGGGCCACGAAAGTCCTCATGTACGTAGTTGGGCGATCCAATTGGCTTGCGAGAAAAAAGTAATTTCGGCTTCTTTTTTAAGCAAATTGGAATCTTTGGCTAAGACAGAATCCAGTGCACAGGTTCGATTGGCCATGTTGTCTGGGTTGATGCGTTTGCGCCCCGAAATGAGGTGGAATGTGGTGGAAGCCTTAGCTCAAAAATCCGAAGATCGTTTAGATCACAATATTCCGTTGATGGTTTGGTATGCGGCTGAGCCATTGGCTGCGATCGATCCGATGAGAAGTTTAGCGATGGCTGAAAAAGCGAAAATGCCAAAATTTTTGTTGTACATGGTTCAGCGCATTGGGGCCATCAAATCTTTGGAGTCAAAAAAGGTTTTGGAAGGCTTTATGGGCCAATTGGGAAATAACCATGAGCAGCATGAAATCATGATGGCGGCGGAAAAAATCTTAAAAGAAAAATGAAAAGCATGTTGGCATTTTTAAAAATGAGCGTAATGAAAAGGGGGATATATTTTCTGATTATTTTTTGCTCCATGGGCATGTTGGAGAGTTTTTCTCAAGCTAGGCCGATCGATAAGAAAGCCAGCAGAGAAACAAAAAACCTGTTCAAAGCGCTGTATAAAATTCAAAAAACAAGTACGATTTTTGGGCATCAGCATGCCACTGAATATGGAAGAGCTTGGTCAGGCGATGCGGATAGGTCGGATGTCAAATCTGTCACCGGGAGTCATCCTGGGGTTATCGGGATAGATTTCAGTGGGTTTTCGGGGGTAAATGCGGCCAATTATAAAGTAAAATTGAGGCAGATCGTGCAGCAACATTATGCGCAGGGAGGTGTGATTACGATCGCGTGGCATTTTAATAATCCTTTGGGTCCCGGGGGATTTTATTGGAAAGATTCCTTGTCGACCCCCGTGGTTTCTAGGCTTATTCCAGGGGGTGATTCTCATGGGATTTATAAAAACATTTTGGCTGACATCGCGGATTGGGTGAAGACTTGTAAGGGGCCAAAGGGAGAAGCGATCCCCATGATTTTTAGGCCCTTTCATGAGTTTGATGGCAATTGGTTTTGGTGGGGAGCGGGTCATTGTAGCGTGGAAGAATTTATTTCGATTTGGCGTTTTACGGTGGATTATTTAAAGGATGAGCAACAAGTTCATAATTTGTTATATGCCTTTTCTCCGGATAATAAATTTTTGACGGAGGCCAAATTTTTGGAAAGGTTTCCAGGTAATTCGTATGTCGACATGGTGGGCATGGATAATTATGGGGACATGGGGAGAAATGGATATAATTTGCCGAGAGCTATCGAAAAGCTTTTGATTGTTTCCAATTATGCGAAGAAGAATAACAAATTGGCCGCCTTCACGGAGACGGGTCTGGAAACGATCCCCAATCCAAATTGGTGGACAGATGTCCTTTTAAAAGTCATGAAAACGGAAGGATTAAATGTAAGCTATGTGTTAGTGTGGAGAAATGATATTAGGAGTCCGACGCATTATTATGCGCCATTTCCGGGCCAAGTTTCGGTACCTGATTTTATGAAGTTTTATGAAGATCCTTTTACGTTGTTTTTGGAGGATTTGCACAAACAAAATATATATCGTTTTAAGAATAAATAATATGAAGGCAACAGAAATACCAGTGGGTGTAGTGGGTTTAGGCTTGATGGGATGCAGCATCGCTACCTGTTTATTGATGTCGGGCCATTCCGTTGTTGCCATTGCGCCAATTCCCGTTGACATGGAGACGGCCGAATTACGGATTAGTAAACATTTAACGAAGGCGAGGGAAGAAGGATTAATTACTGAAACGACGGATTTTTATTTAGAAAATTTGATCATTAGTGAATCGTATGCGGAATTAAAAGTATGCCAATTGGTCATCGAGTGTACCATTGAGAACGAAGAAATTAAGCGATCTGTTTATGGGAAGATTGAGGCTGAAATCGCCGACGATGCTTTGCTCACGTCAAATACCTCGGCGATTCCCATCAGTGAACTTCAGAAATTGACTCAAAAACCCGATCGGTTTTTTGGTTTGCATTGGGCGGAGCCTTCGCATACCACGCGTTTTTTAGAGATTATTTGTGGGGACCAAAGTGATAGTAAGAAGGGAGAATATTTATATGAATTATCGCATGGTTGGGGGAAGGAGCCAACCTTAGTGCGCAAGGATATTCGAGGATTTATAGCGAATAGATTGATGTATGCGATGTGCCGAGAGGCATTTTATTTGGTAGAAAATGGATATGCGACGGTGGAAGATGTGGATCGTGCTTGCCGAAATAATACGGGGTATTGGATGACATTGGTTGGGGTTTTTGGTTGGATGGATTTAACTGGAGTGCCCGCTTATCATAATGTGATGAAGGATTTAAATGGCACTTTATACAATGGTACGGAGATGCCAAAATTAATCGATGACATTGTTAAATCTGGGGGGAAAGGCGTGAGTAATGGCCGAGGCTTCTACCAATATAGCCCTGAGGAGGCGAAATTATGGGAAGAAACCTTTGCCGACTTTAGTTATGAAATCAGAAAATTGGCCTTAAAATACCCGGCGGATGTGGTAAAGTCTAAATTGAAAACCAACTAGTTGATCTAGAAAATCAGTTTATGTTGAGGTAATTTAGTCTGTCGCGTATAGCTTTACTAACTTTCTAAAAGTTAGTAAAGCTGGTGCTGCGAGGTATGTTTTTAGGAATTTGAGATTAATCCTTGATTTAGGAGCGATTTATTTTTTAAACCGGTTTTAGTGCGCTAAAAACTAATTGGTTCAAAAAATTAAACACAAATTTTTCATCTTGTTCAGTTGAAATATCAGTCAATCCCGGCAAATTCTTGCTAAAATATTGTTGGCTATGCGCTGTTTCTATCAAGGTGCTACTTAGAGATCTAGCATAAGCATATGTGGGATTTAAGCTTAGCATGACCTCCGAAATTTTGTTACA
>JABMMK010000041.1 GCA_013205605.1 Cytophagales bacterium
GGTTTAGGCAAATTCGACATGATGATCCATTTAGGCTATTAATCACTAAAATATTAAAGTTCTCTTTATTGTTAATCTATGGAACCTATATAAATGATGCAAATATTCCTTTTAGGTTATATAAAACATCTTTTTTACGAAAATTGCTATCTGTTTTGCCAAATCCAATCCCTTTTGCACCTAACATATTTATGTCAGTATTAGCCAAAAAAACAAATCAAAAACTATTTAATATTCCGGTCATTCACAAGGAAAGAGAAACTGGTGAAGTTTCGATAAGGCACATGAAATTACTGAAAGTTTGTTGGCAAAGTTTGAAAGAATTAATATTATTTAGGATAAATCTAAATCAATATATCACCCAAATTCTAAAATGAAAAAAGCTCTATTCAGTATTTAAACTAAATAGAGCTTTATAATTAATTTTAAATCTAGACTAAATCGAATCGATCAAGATTCATGACTTTTGTCCAAGCGTTAACAAAATCACTAACGAATTTATTCTTCGAATCTTCACAAGCATAAACTTCTGCTATTGCACGTAATTCTGAATTAGATCCAAAAATTAAATCTACTCGCGTACCCGCATATTTAACCTGACCAGTAACACGATCAGTGCCTTCAAATAAATATGAATGAGCGTCAATGGCTTTCCAGGACGTGCTAAGATCAATTAGATTAATAAAGAAATCATTCGTTAAGACACCTGGAGTATTTGTAAAAACTCCATGATTTGATCCATCAAAATTTGTATTTAAAACGCGTAATCCGCCAACTAAAACTGTTAATTCCGGAGCGCTTAAAGTTAATAATTGCGCTTTATCTATTAACATTTCCTCAGCAGATATTAATGTACGAGGTTTAACATAATTTCTAAATCCATCAGCTATAGGTTCTAATACTCCAAAAGATTCTACATCTGTATCATCTTGAGAAGCATCAGTGCGACCAGCTACAAAAGGAACAGTAATATCAACTCCGCCATCTTTTGCAGCTTTTTCGATCGCTGCAGAACCACCCAAAACGACTAAATCAGCCAATGAAACTTCTTTACCAGTATTGGCAGCATTAAATTCCTTCTGAATATTTTCTAATATATCTAATATTTTAGATAATTGAGCAGGATTATTAACAGCCCAGAATTTCTGTGGTGCTAAACGAATACGGCCTCCATTTGCTCCTCCCCTTTTATCTGAACCACGAAAAGTTGATGCTGACGACCAAGCCGTAGAAACTAATTCACTCACCGTCAGTCCCGATGCAAGAATCTTATTCTTTAATGATATAATATCAGTAGAATCAATTGTTTTATAATTTACTGATGGAATTGGATCCTGCCATATCAATACTTCTGCTGGAACTTCAGCACCTATATACCTAGAACGTGGCCCCATATCTCGATGAGTTAACTTAAACCAAGCTCTAGCAAATGCATCTGCCAATAAATCAGGATTTTCATAAAATCTTTTTGAAACTTTAGCATAAGCAGGATCTACTTTTAAAGCTATGTCTGTTGTCAACATAGTTGGCGCATGCGTTAAAGTAGGATCATGCGCGTCAGGTACAGTACCTGAACCCGCTCCACCTTTGGGTTTCCATTGATTAGCTCCAGCTGGACTTTTTGTCAACTCCCAATCAAAACCAAATAAATTTTCAAAATAATTATTGCTCCATTCCGTTGGTGTAGTTGTCCAAGCACCTTCTAATCCTGAAGTAATGGTGTTAACTCCATTTCCTGAACCTAATGTATTTTTCCAACCTAAACCTTGCTCCTCAATGCTTGCACCTGCAGGTTCTTTTCCTACATACTTACCTGGATCAGCAGCACCATGCGTTTTACCAAAAGTATGTCCCCCAGCAATTAATGCTACTGTTTCTTCATCATTCATCGCCATCCTTGCAAAGGTCTCACGTATATCCCTTGCTGAGGCAATTGGATCAGGATTTCCATTGGGACCTTCAGGATTGACATATATTAAACCCATTTGTACGGCTGCTAAAGGATATTCTAATTCACGATCTCCGCTGTATCGTTGATCATCTAGCCAAATACGTTCTTTACCCCAATAAATATCTTCTTGAGGCTCCCAAACATCTTCTCTACCACCAGAAAAACCAAATGTTTTAAAACCCATAGATTCTAAAGCACAATTACCTGCTAAAATCATTAAATCAGCCCAAGACAATTTTTGGCCATATTTTTTCTTAATTGGCCATAATAACAGACGTGCTTTATCCAAATTTGTATTATCAGGCCAACTATTTAACGGTGCAAATCTTTGCATACCGGCACCAGCACCACCTCGACCATCAGTAGTCCGATAAGTACCAGCACTGTGCCATGCCATACGTATCATAAAAGGACCATAGTGACCATAATCTGCAGGCCACCAATCTTGGGATGTAGTTAATGATTTGACAATGTCTTCTTTAACAATCTTTAAATCAAGCGAAGAGAACTCCTTAGCATAATTAAAGGATTCATCCATCGGATTTGATAAACGAGAATGTTGCCTTAAAACATTTAATCTTAATTGATGTGGCCACCAATCCGTATTTCGAGTTCCACTTCCCGCACTAGGTAGTTTCACCATTGTTGAAGCCCCCGTAAAAGGACATTTGGCTTCTTCGCCATTATTAGCATTATCCATAGTAATTGATTGTTTAATAAATCAAAGTATTTTTTAACAATTGATATCAAATATCACAACAATTAATATATAAATCAAATCTATATTTATTATATTAGTATAACCAAATCTTATAGTAATGACTATTACTCAATTAGAATACATTGTCGCTTTAAATGAATATCAAAGTTTTTCAAAAGCCGCAAAATTTTGCTGTGTTACGCAACCAAGTTTAAGTATGCAAATTCAAAAATTAGAAGATGAACTTAATCTAATCATATTTAACAGGAAAATTAAACCTATTGTACCTACAAAAGAAGGTATAGAAATAATAAACGCAGCTAGGAAAATAATCCAAGAAAAAAAAACAATTCAAGTTTTTGCCAAGGGATATCATAAAGATGTCGTTGGAGATGTTTCAATAGGTATTATACCCACAATAGCGCCTTATTTAATTCCAAAATTTTTATCCTCCTTTAAATCAAATTACCCTAATCTCAAGCTTAATATTTTTGAAACGACTACTGAAAATATATATAAAGGAATTAATGAAGGTAAGTTAGATATGGGGATTTTAGTTCCAATAGATAGCCCAGAAATGGCTTGTTTGACTCTATTTTTTGAAGAATTATTCTTATTCTCAAACGTAACCTCAGAATCTGGAGAAATAGACCAAACAATAATCCCAGAAAAATTATGGATTCTAGAGGAAGGACATTGTTTAAGTAATCAAATTGCGTCGATATGTAATTTAAGAAATAAATCAATTTCAGAAAGCCAAATTATATACAAAACTGGAAGTTTAGAAACGATGCTAAGGTTAGCTGAAAATGGAAATGGTCAAACTATTATACCTCATATGTTGGTAGAC
>JABMMK010000042.1 GCA_013205605.1 Cytophagales bacterium
AAGTATTTTAAAGCGGCCTCATTTGATTTAAGGTTTCTTTTGTCTGAACCAGTGAGTACATACATGGCTACGGATAAAATTTCTAAGCCAACAAACAGCATAATCATATGATCGAATGATACCATTAATATGGCTCCAACCACTGAAAAAAGTAAAATTGCATAATATTCAGCAGGATGTGTATGTTCATCGTCTGCTCCAAATCCTCTTGAAAGTGCAACGACCAAAAATGCAGCCAATTGAATAATTAAACTAAAATTAATGGACGTATTGGTTGTCCTAAACATATTGCCAAACCACAATAACTCATGATTCCAGTCCATGGCCGTTAAGCCTATGCCAACGGCTAAAAATAGTAAGGTAAGAATTTGCAATACTTTTCTTGGGAACCAAAATCCCCAAAACAAATTACTAATTCCAAAAAGTGATAACGCTATAATCGCCGTCATAAAAATAAGATGCTTTTAAATTTAATTATTTCAATAGTAGGGTTATTTGCGAAACACTTTCCTCACTAAAATGTAAGATAGCATTTGGGAAAATACCCCCTAATAAAACGAATATACTTAATGGAATAAGGACCATTTTTTCTTCTAATGTCAATTTTGAAAATTCAGCGGTGATTCTCGAAACATTTCCAAACATTGTTTTTTGAATTAAACGTAATGTATAAACCGCCCCTAGTATAATGGTGATACCAGCAACAACTCCAAAAATTAAGGAATAGTCAAATATGCTTTTAAGTAAAATAAATTCCCCGATAAAGCCATTCGTTAACGGAAGCGCAACAGAACCTAAACTTAGGATGATAAAGCAAACCGTAAGTACATAGGATGATTGAGTTATGCCACCTAATTGTGCTAATTCCCTAGATTTAGTTCTTCTTTCAATAATTTCAATCACAAAAAATAGCCCAATAACATTAATGCCATGTGAAAGCATTTGGTATAAGGCACCTTGTATTCCTTCAAAACTTTGCGTCAACATACCTGCCGAAATTAGGCCTACGTGCGCAAAAGAGGAATAGGCCAATAACCTTTTAGCATCTTTTTGCTGGATAGCAATAATGGAACCGTAAATAACACCAATGATCGAAAGAACGATAGCCGTATTTCCCCAAATTCCAATTCCCAAAGGAAACATGGGGATGATTAACCTGATAACCCCATACGTTCCCATTTTTAACATGATGCCCGAAAGCAACATGGTACCTTGACTTGGGGACGTCGTGTAGGTGTCCGGTTGCCAAGTATGAAAGGGGAAAATGGGCATTTTGATTGCAAAAGCAATAAAAAAGGCCATAAACAAAAACCCCTGAGACTCAGCACTCAAGTTCCTAGCTGTTAAATATAGAGTTTCGATATCAGCAGAATGTGTCGCTCCGGGAGTTCTTAGGTATACAAAAATGAGTCCAATGAATAAAAATAATGACCCAAAAATGGTATAGATTAAGAATTTAAACGTGATGGCTGATTTATTTTCTCCCCCAAATTTCGATGCCAAAAAGTAAATTGGCAACAGGGAAGCTTCAAAAAAGAAATAAAATAAGAATGCGTCTTTGGCTAAAAAAGCCCCCATCATAGCAGATTGCATCATCAACATCAATCCTTGATATTGAGCATGATTGGCCTTTTCGGTCTTGGCCGTCGACCCAATAATAAATGGCAATAACAAGGCACAAAGGCCTATTAAGATTCCACTGATACCATCGGCCTTTAATGAAAATTGAATGCCAACTTCAGGGATCCAATCTTGAATGAAGGTAATGGGCGACAAAGATTCGTTTATTTTATAAAGTACAAAACCTGTGGCAACGGCTTCTATAATGGTTGCTGATAATGAAATAATAAATGCATGCTTGGGCTTGGCAATTAACAAATATGCGCCAATGAGCAATGGAAAAAATAGGATAAAAAGTAAATTCATGCCTTTTCTGTCAAATTTTAAATTACAATATCCAGGATTTTAATCCCATAAATAAAATGATCGTGATTGAAATCACCATCATAAATACATAATAGCCAACATTTCCTGTTTGAATTCTTTTAAATTCAATGGATGCATATTGAACTACTTTCCCAATCCCCTCAACAAATAAATCAATGACTAAAAAATCAATGACTTGCCCAAAAAAGACGGATAAGAAATTCACCGGTTTTACGATGATTAAATCATATAATTCATCTATGTAGAACTTCTGATAAATCAATTTTTGTATGCCATGAATTTGGCTGTTTTCCGCCGGAATTAGTTTTTTACTACTATAAATATAAATAGCTAACACGGGGGGAACAAAAGCGGCGACTAATGGAGCTCCCATTTCTAAACTAAAAAACGATACTTCTCCTAAAGCTTCAGTCGACGGCAATAGTGGGGCCAACCAATGAGCTAAAAATTCATTTCCACCCGCAAAATGAGGTAAATTTATGAGACCACCTGCCACTGAAAAAATAGCTAAAATGATTAACGGAATCGTCATTGACCATGGAGACTCATGTAAATGATTCGCTTGCTTATCTGTCCCCCTAAACTCACCCCAAAAAGTCAAAATGAATACTCGGAACATATAGAATGAAGTACAAGCTGAACCTAAAATGGCCAAGCTCCACATGAGCAAATCATGATGATAAAGATGCGCTAGGATTTCATCTTTTGAGAAAAATCCTGAAAAAGGAGGTATCCCTGAAATAGCTAAGGTCCCTAACAAAAAGGTAAAATAGGTGATGGGCATTTTTGATTTTAATCCACCCATTTTTCTAATATCTTGCTCATCTGACATAGCATGAATCACGGAACCAGCTCCTAAAAACAATAAAGCCTTGAAAAATGCATGCGTCATGACATGGAAAAACGAGGCCGAATAAGCCGATGCACCCAATCCCATAAACATATAGCCTAGTTGGGATACCGTTGAGTACGCCAAGACTTTTTTAATGTCGTTTTGGAATAAACCAATTATAGCCCCTAAAAGAGCTGTAGATAATCCAATCCAGCCAACAAATTGTAAAACATCAGGACTTAATTCAAAAATAACGTTTGCTCTAATGACCATGTAAATACCTGCTGTCACCATGGTGGCCGCATGAATTAATGCAGAAACTGGAGTCGGACCCGCCATCGCATCTGGAAGCCAAGTAAATAAGGGTATTTGTGCTGATTTGCCCATAGCTCCTACAAATAAACAAAAGGCTATAAGCCCTAAATTTTCCGGAACGTCGCCTTGTTGGATCGATGAAAATATCGTTGCGTAATCGGTGCTTCCAAAGTCCTGAACCAGCAAAAATATACCAATCAAAAACCCGAGATCTCCAATTCTGTTCATGATAAATGCCTTTCTAGCGGCATTTCCATAACTATTTTTTTGATTCCAAAACCCTATGAGAAGATATGAACATAATCCTACCCCTTCCCAACCAATAAATAAAACGGTGAAATTTGCCCCCAGGACAAGGATCAACATGAAGAAAATGAACAAGTTTAAAAAGGCAAAAAACTTGCCAAAACCCTGGTCATGAGACATGTACCCAATCGAATAAATATGAATCAATGTTCCTACCCCCGTAATGACGAGCAACATCATAATAGATAATGCGTCGATTTGGAAATCAAGAGGAATTTGTAAATCTCCCAATTTAATCCACTCCGCTACATGTAAAATTTTAGTGGTTCCATCAAAATTAACAAATAGTTGGATGGACAATATAAACGCTACCAGAGGCGGGATTGTGCCAATAATGGCTGCCAGTTGTTTTGAGATGCTTGGAAATGAAAGACCATTCACAACAAAACCAATGAAGGGTAAAAGCGGTATTAAATAAATTAAAGACATAAATGAATGTTCTGTAAAATTAATTTTTCAACTTATTGAGTATTCCTATGTCAATACTCTTAATATTTCGATATATCATGACGATGATGGCTAAACCCACGGCCACCTCAGCCGCTGCGACTGCCATAATAAAAAAGACAAAAATTTGTCCCGAAGGATCTGAATAATAGGAAGAAAATACAGCTAAAAGTAAATTGACAGCATTTAACATAAGTTCAATGGCCATAAATACGATGATGGCATTTCTCCTTGTTAATACACCCAAAATTCCTATGCAAAATAAAGCTGAGCTTAATAAAATATAATGTGCTAAGGGGATGGTGCGAATTATGTCTGGTATGGATTGCATTGTTTTATCATTAGGCCAAGATAATGGCAAAAATACGAATTAAACTTAAATATTCGACATCTTAATTTTGCTTTACCGCTGAAATCCTTGCAATTTAATTTCGGTTAATTTTTTCTTAGTATCGATCGCAAAGTCACCCTTTAAAATCCAATCATAATAGGAAGGATCACTTTTTAATACTTCTGTGACAGATCTCCCGGAATACTTCCCAAAATTAAAAACAGGAATTCTCTCCTTATTATAAACCATGCGATTAGCGAAATCAATCGAATTTGACATCGTTAATTCATGCAATTTTGACATGTCATTTTGGATAGGGAAGTACTCCTTCCCATTTTCATCTTTTAACGAGACCTCTTCATATCTTTTTACTTGGGCATTTAATACTTCCAACGTAGCTAAAACATCCGCCTCAGCCCCATGCGCACCGATTAAATCCTTGCCGCAATAAAACTTGAATGCCGCTGTTAAATTTCGTGGTTCCATTAGGTGAAAAATTCTTTGGGCGTCAATCAACTTTCGATTTTTCATGTCAAAGTCAATTTCGTTTCTATAAAATTCTTCCACCAACATGGGTACATCGAAGCGATTAGAATTAAATCCAGCTAAGTCACAACCTTCCAAAAATCCAGATAAAGATTTGGCCACTTGCTTAAATTGTGGTTCATCTTTTACATCCTCATCGTAAATACCATGAACTAAAGATGCTTCAATGGGAATAGGAATACCCGGATTTACCCTTCTTGTTTTTACTTCGATGGTGCCGTCTACATTTGCTTTTGCAATAGCGATCTCAACGATGCGGTCTTTGTTGACCATGACCCCAGTCGTTTCTAAATCGAAAAATGCTAGCGGTTTATTTAACTTTAATTGATGTTCCATGTACAGTCCAATTTGATGGGAATAAAGGTAGCTTATTTATTACCTTTGCCATATGAAATTTAATCCAAAGGTAATATTTTTTGATTGGGACCACACGCTTTGGGATCACGATCGAAATGCTCGAGAAGTTTTACTGGATTTGGTTGACGAGTTTAAGTTGACAAGCAACCTTGAAACCGATCAAAACAACATTTGGAATAGTTTCAATGTATTAAATAATCAGTTGTGGGATGATTATCAATCAAAAAAAATTTCCCAACTGGAGTTAAGAGAAACAAGATTTAAACTTTTTTTTTCACAGTTGGGCTACGAAGGTGACCCTCAGGAATTTTCAAAAGAATTTCTATACCGGACCCCTAGAAAAAAACATTTAATAGTGGGTGCTTTTGAAATAATTGAAGAATTAGCGCAAAAATATCCTCTATTTATATTGACCAATGGCTTTGATGATATTCAATTTGTCAAAGTGGAGGCCTGTGGCTTAAAACATTGCTTTCAAGAAATCATCACCTCTCAGCAGGTTGGCACGCAAAAGCCCGACATAAAATTCTTTGAATACGCTCTGAAAAGAGCTGATTGCTTGGCGCACGAAGCAGTTATGGTGGGGGATCACCCAATTGCCGACATTCAAGGTGCGGAAAATGCAGGAATTCGGAGTATTCATTTGAACCTGAATAGGTTAGATTCTACCGCACAAATTCAAATTAAGCATTTGACGGAATTACGTAGTCACTTGGCGTAATTATTCGAAAAGGGACATTTGATTATCGTTTGTTTTCCGATCAAAGATCTTTTTGTCCCGAATGAATTTCTTGTTGTCCTCTAGAAATAAAATGAATTTCTCAATTTGATTATAAAGTGGGTTGAAATCGTAGGTTTTTAAATCGTAGGTTTCGACATAAACAGCGTTGAAGTCTGTAATGATGTAGTCTAAGCGTTCAATCCCATATTTTTGGAGGCCCAATAAGTATAAATTTTGATGGTTATTTTGAAATCGGCCAGACTCGTAAAAAGAGGTACTTTTTAAGTCGAAGGCGATGTTATCACCTATCCCATCTACATAGCCATAAATTTGAGCATTTTTGTACCTTGATTCAAGGTAAAATTGAGTTCTATATTTACCAGGAATCAAATTTCTTGCTTGGTCAATGATTCCTTCATTAAAAAGGTCCTCATTTTCCCCTAATGTGACAGCTCTTTCGAAATCTACGCCTTTTTGTTGGGCCTTAGTCGTCGGTTTTCTAGTTCGATTAATTCGCTCAATCAGCTCAATTTCATCCACGATAATCTTGCCTGAAGAATCTCTTGATTGACTTAGATAGAGTGAAAATGAATTTAAAAGCGTTGGATAGAGGCGATATAACATGTTTGCAATTTATCCAATTTGCAGTCGGGATACAATCTGATCGCCAATTAAATGTTGCTCCGTTATTTCTGACACATCTTCCAATTGGACATTTCCGTAAAAAACACCTTCGGGATAAACGACCATCGTAGGACCTTTGCCACAAAAATCTAAACAACCCGATTTTTGAATTCTTATTTTACTTGTATTTCCTGATTTTGCCCACTCGTCCTTAAACGCTTGGATTAATTCCATTCCATGAGCAGACCCACAGCATTTTTTGGGAGCATCCTTATCATTGGTGCAAATAAAGACATGTTTTTCGAAGTGCATATTAATTGATTTCTAATAAGATGGGACAATGATCTGAATGTTTAATTTCGGCTAAAATCGACGCATTTTTAATCGATTGTGCCAAAGATGCACTCGCTAGTAAATAGTCGATGCGCCAACCTAAATTCTTTTCTCTTGCATTTGCTCGATAACTCCACCATGAATATTGATGATTAAGCGTTGGATGAATGGAACGAAAAGTATCCACAAATCCATTGTTGATATAATTTTCCATCCATTCCCGCTCTTCTGGCAGGAATCCAGAGCTATTAGCATTTGATTTGGGATTGTGAATATCAATGGCTCTATGGCATATATTATAATCACCCGCTATAATTATATTAGGGTGGTTTTTAACTAAAGCATTCGTGTACGCTTGAAAATCAGCTAACCATTCCATTTTAAATGATTGCCTTTCATCACCACTCGATCCAGAGGGCATATATACACTCATGACAGAATAATTCTCGAAATTTACTTGGAGGACTCTTCCTTCTTGGTCGTATTTTTCAATTCCACACCCATATTGCACGGAAACAGGTTTTATTTTGGTGAAAATACCTACTCCTGAATATCCTTTTTTCTGAGCCGATTGCCAATAAATATGATAACCTAATGACTTAATTTGATCTAAATCGACTTGTTCTTCCTCTGCCTTCAGTTCTTGTAAACAAATGATATCTGGATTTTCCTGTGAAAGCCAAGCGATGAATCCTTTTTGAATGGCTGCTCGAATCCCATTCACATTATAACTGATTATTTTCATGACATTTCCTCAAATAAGACTTCTGTTTTGAAGTAATGAATGACATGAGCTTTTATTAAGATCTCCTGCTCTTTTAGATTTAAAGGAGGTAAATTTTGAATTAATTCCCAATGTGGCCACCCTTCGGCATCTTTGCCATCTAAGGAATAAAACCCACTGTAGCTCAAAACTTTGCAGGTTGCGATATGCATTAAGTCTTGTTTTTGCTCCTTGGTGAAATGGACATGTCCGTGCCCCAATTCTTGAACGCCAATTAAAAATAACACAGATTCAAGATCAGCAGGGCGTTTATTAAATTGCGTTTCAAGAAAATCAAGAATTAATTCCCATGCTTCTTTAACTATGGCTGGCTCAAATTCCATAAAATTGATGATTATTAAAGATGTATTTTGAACTTGGCTGATTCTAGAACTGCTTGATCACCCTTGGAATTATTGCCTATTAAAATAAGCTCTCCTTCAATTTCCTTTTCGGTAACTAACGTTATATTGACCCTTCCTACGCCATTTTGAACCCCTTCCTTATTCGGTAAGGTAGATTCGAAAAAATTATTTTTATCTGAATAATTCGCTAGATTCTTAATTAAATTTCCAATATTTTCGATTTCCCCATCTCCTGGAATAAAATAGGTTCCTGGGCCCTTAAGTTTAAATATTTTTAAATAAATAGATTCTAAATTCTCCTTATTTGTCGCCGTTATCGTGAGCGTATTTTCTCCCATTTCGGGTTTTAATGTGGCTACAACTTCATTGGTCTGTATGCGGTGATAATTCTCTTGACCAAAAATTATTTTTCCGGAGAAAAAGCTTTGCTCAGTGGGTTTAACGCTGAATGTATTATCATATGATATTAATACCACGAAAATCCCTAATCCAGTATATAAAAAGTTGATTGGATTTTTAATGAACGATAACGCAAATCTGCTTATTGGGTTTCCAATGAGCAAACGTAAAAATTTAGTCTTACCTGAAGTAGAATCTTTCATTTAAGCTTTTTCGTTCAATATTTAACCTGTAAAAAATGATGATCGATATTTTTTACGGAACAAAAGTACTACAACTAATTTTAAAGGGCAATGATTAGGCCGATTTTAAAGAATTTATTTATTAAACGGGAGAATTAAATGGAATTTAATAATTAGCTGTGTAATTTTGGAAATTGTTAATCAAATAATTAGTTTATAAATTTAGGGGTTATGGATCCATTAACTAAATCACCAAATAGTGATTTAATAGGTAATTTTAATGGATTGCCGGTTGGACTACCAGTAAGAAGAACGTTAAAAAAAATGAAGTCATTTTCAATTCCTGTTTTATTTAAAAGTAATTTGATTGGAAAAATCAAAGAGGCAAGGAGATTTGGGGATAAAATGAAAAAGAATTTTGAGCCCTCTCACTTTGATTTTGGTCCAATAGAAATTTTAATTTCCCGCCATTTTGGATTTTGTTATGGGGTGGAAAATGCAGTGGAAACGGCCTATCGAATTGTTGAAGAAAATCCTGACAAACGTATATTTTTGCTATCTGAAATGATTCACAATCCTGCAGTTAATGCGGATTTGTTAGATCGAGGAGTGGAATTCATCCAAGACACCTTGGGTAATCAGCTAGTAGCCTGGGATCAATTGACCTCAGATGATGTGGTCATTGTTCCTGCTTTTGGTACTACGCTTGAAATTCAAGAAATACTGTCCAATATTGGTATTGATATTTATTCATATGATACCACTTGTCCATTTGTAGAAAAGGTTTGGAATCGCGCTAACTCGATTGGGCAAAAAAATTATTCGGTCATTGTACATGGTAAACCGAGTCACGAAGAGACTAAAGCCACTTTTTCGCATTCTAAATCAGTCACCCCTACGCTGATCATAAAAGATATTAATCAAGCTAGACAATTAGCTGATTACATTAAGCTTGAAAAAGCTTCAGCTGAATTTTACAAGGAATTTGAAGGTCAATATTCAGAAGGATTTGATCCGACAAAGGATTTAGTTCGAATTGGAGTGGTGAATCAAACGACCATGTTGGCCACGGATACACAAGAGATCGTTGATTTTTTAAGGGAAGTCATTGTCGATTTTTATCAATTAACCACGGATCAAATCACCTCTCATTTTGCGGATACGCGTGACACACTTTGTTATGCAACAAACGATAATCAAAGTGCGACCTATGGCTTATTAGCTAAAAACGCGGATTTTGCCATTGTGGCTGGGGGGTATAATTCTTCAAATACAGCTCATTTGGTCGATTTATGTGCAGACAAGCTCCCAACCTATTTTATTAAATCTGCGGATAAGATTATTTCAGAAAAACAGATTTTCCATTTTGATAATGTCAGAAAAGAGGAAATATTGACGGATGAATTTATCCCCAAAAAAGATAAAGTTCGCATGCTTTTAACTTGTGGGGCCTCATGCCCTGATGCGGTAGTTGAAGATATATTAAGGAAAACCGTTTCTCTGTTTCCTTCCGCTAAATCCGTGGATCTTGTCGTGGATCATTGGGTTCTTGATAAAAATCAATAGCTATTCAATATTTTTTGTACCGCCGGCACATA
The DNA here is from genome assembly GCA_013205605.1 of Cytophagales bacterium. Classification (GTDB taxonomy): domain Bacteria; phylum Bacteroidota; class Bacteroidia; order Cytophagales; family Spirosomataceae; genus Aquirufa. Next base: position 10,067 of record JABMMK010000042.1, read on the forward strand.
ACCCTCGCCAAATAAGTTGACATGTACCATCAAGGGGTATAAATTATAAAGAGGAATTCGTTCATGAAATCCTTTTTCTATTGGATACGTTTCATGGTAAGCCTCATAAAAAGTCTTATCAAAACCTCCAAACATAGTTGTAAAAGCCAGTTCCGCTTCTCTAAGCCCATAATAGCAGGAGGGATCCACTAATACTACCTGTCCAAGTGTGTTCACCATCACATTTCCAGACCACAAATCTCCGTGCATTAATGATGAAGGTTCGTTTGGAATTAGATCAGGCAACTTTTCAAACAATTGACTGAACTTGTTTTCCATTTCAAGGTCAATTTTCCTATTGTAAACTGCGATTTCAATCTGATTTTTCAATCTGTTTTCAATGAAAAAATTCACCCCATTGACATTCCAGTCATTTTTTTGTTCTGCCGCCCCTAGGTAATTTGTGTATTCAAGACCGTGACCCAAAGCGGAAGAATTTTGGTGCATTAGGGCCAATTTATGTCCGAAATCTTCCCAATAGGTAGTATTTATTTCCCCAGTAGGAATGCATTCCATCATTAAATATTCCTTCTCTTCGACGGCCCCTACGCCGATAACCTGAGGTACCTGTATCGTACTTGTTTGATTTAATAATTGGAGATTTTTAGCTTCCGCCTCAAATAAACCATGGTGGTCTCCTTGATTCCATTTGATGAAAAATTCACCGGATTTCAATTTAACCCTAACCGCTAAATTAAAATTACCTCCATAAAAAAACTGAAATTCTTCAATGGCAACATCCTCCCGCACATGTATTTTGAGGATCCTTTCTATAAACTGATATTGCTCTTGTGATTGCTGGGACATACATGAATAATTACCCAATATTACCAAAAAGCGTTCTTGGAAGCAATTTTATTTTTTCAAAAGGTGAAGAACTTAGGTGTAAAAATCGTATTTTCAACTTTTTAATGGCATTTGGCACCCCAAGAAAACCCGGTCGTTTCCCAACTAAAATCCTATCATCGCCTCTTTTATAGAAATGAGGTTATAAAAGGGCTTTTATTCAGTCTTTTGTCCATTGCCTGTCTCGGGTCGATCTTTATTTTAATCGAATATTTTGCTTGGCTATCATCCCCGCTTCGAAGAATATTATACTACCTCTTTTTAAGTGCATCGGTTGTTTTACTAGGGAGCAATTGTTTAACGCCTATAATTAAATGGACTAAGAAAATTAGTCCTGATGATTTAGAGTTTATGGCTAAAAAACTCGGAAAGTTTTTTGACAAGCCCCATCAGGATGAATTGATTAATATACTGCAGCTGCAAAGTGACGTTTTACATAAAGTGAATTCCCCTTTGCTTGAGGCAGCGATCACACAAAAAGTACGTCAATTATCTAGCTATACATTTGTTGATTTTATTGATCATACAAGTCACCGAAAAATACTTTACGGGCTCATTCTTTTACTCGCGCTATTGATATTTTTCGATTACCTTAATCCTCAATATATTCGTAAACCGACCTTAAGGATCGTCAACTATACTTTTCAATATCCCAAAGCTTTGCCATTTCAGTTTTTGATTTTAAACAAAAGCCTAGAGGTGGTCGCAGGGGAGCCTTTCACGATTCAAGTCCAACTCATTGGCAAAAATTTACCTGCTGATGTTTATTTCGTTAGCCAAGGAAGCCGCATGAGGATGGATAAAGAAATGGAATCAAATGTATTTAGCTTGGCCCTACCGCCCATCGCGAATCCTCAAATGTTTCAATTTGAAGCAGCAGAAAATTTTTCTGAGCCACAAACCATTCAGATTATTCACAGACCCGGTATAGAGAAGACCACTATAACCATTGAATTTCCTGCCTATATCCATAGACCCACAGAAAAATTAAGCCAATTACTTCCTTTGCAAATTCCGGAAGGCTCTAAGGTTCATTGGGATATTTCAACAAATGATGTAAAAAAAGCCAGTATTTTACTAGGCCAAAAACCTCCTAAAATAGATTTTAAGAAAAATATATTGTTTACAAATTATGAATTTTCAACACAGTTTTTTGAAAATTCAAGCTATCAAATATACTTGTCAAATGATTACTTTGATAGCCAAAAAACATCAGTTTTTCGCATTGATGTCATAAAAGACCAGTATCCAAAGGTCGAAACCCAAGTCATTGAAGATACTTTATATTATCGATTTTTGATTTTTAAAGGAGTGGCCAATGATGATTACGGGCTTAATCAAGTGGCTTTGAAATATCAAATCAGAGGGGATAAAGAAGCAAAATGGGAATCACAATTTGTTCGAAATCTAACTATACCAACGGGCAAAAGAGAGGTTGATTTTGGATTTTTAGTCGGCCTAGATTCTCTAAAATTACGCCCAGGAGCACAATTACGTTATTATTTTGAAGTAAGTGATCATGACGGAATTCATGGACCTAAAAAAACGAAAACCCAGCAACAAATTTGGGAATTCCCTGAATCAAAGCAATTAGCAAAAAAATCAGACGATCGTTTTTTGGAATTAGAAAAGAATATATCGTCAAGCATTCAGAAGGCCCAAGAAATAAAGAAGGAATTGACCGATGCGATGAATCGGCTTAAATTAGGGAAAGACCTAAATAATAAAATGCTTGAAGAGGTTTTAGCGAAGGAAAAAGAATTGAAAAAAGCCTTAGATGTTTTGAAGGAGCAACAAGAAAAGTGGATGGGTCAGCAATTTAGTTTTCAAAAGCCAACGGATCTTTGGATCCAAAAAATGGAGAATTTGCAAAAGCTCATTGACCAAATACAAACGTCCGATTTAAATAAAGGGACGGATGATTTGTTTAAAAACTTGCAAAAAGAATTACCGAGTAATTGGCAGAAAAATTTAGAACAAAAACAATCGCTCAATAAAAATAGAGAAAAAGAATTACAAAGATTGGAGCAGTTTTATAAAGACTTGAAAATCGATAAAATGATGGAGGAATCTATTCAAGATTTGAATGAATTGAGTCAAAAACAAAGCAAGTTGGCCGAGGAGCCTTCCATCAATCAAGCGGGACAAAAGGAAATTCATCAAGAATTTAAGGAGCAAGAGAAGGCGATTGATAACCTTGAAAAAGAAATGAATTTGGATTCAAAAGAATTTGATTCATTGGAGGAAGAGATCGAAAAGTCGATGGATAATGCGGAGGAATTATTGGAGAATAAATCCACCAATAAAGCTAAATCAGCTCAGAAAAAATCAGCCGAAGGGCTTAAAAAATTAGCCAAAAAATTGGAGGATAAACGGACGAGCGAGGAGAGTAATGCGCTCGATTTGGAGGTAAACCAATTAAGGCTTTTATTAGATAATTTGTTGCAAATTTCTTTTGAACAAGAACGTGTCATGTTGGATTTTCGTCGTTTACGGGAAGGAAGCCCAGCTTTAAAATCGGCCTCACAGAGGCAAAATAAGATCGCTGAAACCGCTTTTATTTTGGAAGACAGTTTGATTAGTTTAGGTAAAAAAGTAATGCCATTGTCTCAATTGATCACGAGAGAAACGACTGAAATGCACAACCGATTGAATGAGGCTGCCAATATGATGAAGGAACGCAAATGGCCTTTAGTGCAGGCTAGGCAACAACAATCAATGGCTTCAATCAATAAACTGGCTGTGATGCTATCCGATTTATTGCAGCAAATGCAAAACCAGCAAATGCAGATGAAACCTGGTAAAAAAGGGAAGGGGAAACAAAAGCCTCAGGGTTCATGGGCGGCACGCCAACAAA
>JABMMK010000010.1 GCA_013205605.1 Cytophagales bacterium
CAAAAGGATTTTTGGCACTGGTTTGCTTTAATACTTCAAATTTTTGAACCCCAGGAATTTGTTTTAATTCGTCTACCGCTGCAAAATATTGCCATTTATCCGATGGGGATAAGCTCGACTTGAGTGTTAAGATAACAGAATGGCGAATCATATTAAACTCATTTAAATTACCAACGAACGGCTTTGAAAGTCCAATCCGGATTAACTTTTTGCATTTCAATTTCATCATTTCTTTTAGTGAGGCCGCAGGCTAAATAGTTTTGATGCAAGGCCGCTAAAGCCACTCGGTCTAATTCCACTCCTAAACCTGGTTCGCTAGGTACTTCGACCGAACCATCTTCAAACTTCATGCGCCCGCCGATAATAATTTCGTCCGACTGCCATGGATAATGCGTATCCAACGCATAAGTCATTTTGGGTAATGCCGCACCTAAATGCACCATCGCTGCTAATGAAATGCCCAAATGACTGTTGGAATGCATCGACAACTCTCGGCCAAAAGTCCCACAAATGCCCGTTAATGTCATCGACGCACGTAAGCCACCCCAAAAATGATGATCACTCAAAATGATGTCCTCGGCGCCAATTTCAATACTCCTAGGAATTTCCCCAAAAGAGGTTGTGCACATATTGGTGGCCAAAGGTGTCTTTAAAGCTTTGCGAACCAACGCCATATTTTCTTGGCCTCGAACAGGATCCTCCAAATATTCTAAATATGGCTCCATTTCTTTCCCATATTTTATGGATGTTTCGACAGTCCAAAGAGCATTTGGATCAATTCTTAAAGGGTATTTTTCACCAAAAGCTTCACGCAAAGCAATCACCGCATCCACTTCTTGACGAGGTTCGAAAACTCCCCCTTTTAATTTGATAGATTGAAAACCAAATTCCTTGCACATGGCTTTCGCTTGAGCAACTATCTCTTCTGGATTTAACGCGCTTTTTTGTCGGGCCGCATCCCAACCTGTAGCATTTGGATTAAGGCCGAAACCTAATTCGCCGCCAGCACCTTCATATTTGTAAAATAGATAAGCCGAAAAAGGAACTCGGTCACGCATCTTTCCACCCAATAAATCGACGATCGGTTTTCCAGTTACCTTGCCCATGATGTCCATGCAAGCCACCTCCACCGCACTAAAAATATGCACTAATTTTCTTTGATCCCAAGGGGCTAATCCTCGGTCAGCGACCGAATCTGTTCCGAAGGCCTGTTCTAAAATATGCCGAATTTGGTTTAATTGAAATACATCTTGGCCGATCAACAATTTTTTTGATTCTTCCAAAGCCGCATCAATATCCTTAGTTCCGGGAATTTCACTAATGCCTGAAATATTATCCTCGGTCACAATTTCCAAAACCGTACGCAAAGCATAAGGAGCATGTAAACCCGCAGCATTCAATAATGGAGGATCAACAATGGCGATCGGGGTAATGTGAATTTCCTTAATGCGGGGTCCAGCAGTATACGACATATTTATTTTATTTTTCTAATAACAATACTAAAGAGCTGTGATCCAATTCTCCATTCCCCGCATCCACTGCTTTTTTCATTTGTTGGGCTACCTGAGCCGTCCCCATTAAATCTACATTTAATGCTTTTCCAGTCTCTAAAGCTATATTCATATCTTTGTTGTGCAGCTTAATTTTGAAGCCGGGTTTAAAATTTCGATCAATGATCCGTTGGCCATGCAAGTCCAAAATCCGACTTTGAGCAAATCCCCCTAGTAACACTTCGCGCATTTTTTCTAAATCCACCCCTGCTTGGTTCGCCAAAGTGAAAGCTTCGGAAACGGCTTGTATCGTCATGCCCACAATCATTTGGTTGCAGGCCTTCGTAATTTGGCCCGCTCCCGCTTCGCCAATGTGAACAATGTTTTTCCCCATCGCTTGAAAAATAGGTAATGCCTTGTTAAATGCGTCTGAAGAACCGCCCACCATAATAGATAAAGTTGCCGCCTCGGCACCTACTTGGCCCCCGGAAACGGGTGCATCCAATGCGTCAACGCCAATTTTCGATAATTCGGCATGAATTTTATGGGCCATTAAGGGCGAGATCGTTGACATGTCAATGAAAATTTGGCCTTCTTTCATCGTGCTTACAATCCCTTCGTCTCCAAACAAAACCGACTCCACTTCAGGTGAATCCGGCAACATCGTAATAATTGTATCTGCAGATTCTGCCAACAATCTAGGAGAAGCACAAAGTTTGGCTCCTGATAATTGCACCTCCTTTGCCGCAGCACTTTTTTCAAGTACAGAAACAGAGAAGCCTGCTTTCAATAAATTTAATACCATAGGTTTTCCCATGATCCCTAAACCAATAAATCCAATATTTTCCATGTGTAAATTAAATCAAGGGGAATAATTTGGCCCCAATTAAAATGACTACTAAACCTGTTAAACCCATCACTACTAAGAGAGGGGAAATTGTTTTAAGCGCTTCCTTTTCTGATAGGTCGCTCAATTTACAAAATATCCAAAAGCCGGCATCATTCATCCAAGGAACTAATTTGGATCCGCAGCCAATCGCCAATCCAATATATACTGGATTAAACGCTAAATTGGCCTGACCAGCCATCCCCGACAAAATTCCAGAAGCCGTGATCAGCGCCACAGTGGCCGAACCTTGTGCCGTACGAACCACCGCAGCAATAAAAAATGCCATCGGAATTAAAGCCATTTGGTACCCTGCGGTCAATTCGGCAATCTTAGCACTTATGCCGGTTTGTTGGAGTGTCCCCCCAAAAGCACCTCCAGCAGCCGTAATTAAAATAATTCCTCCGCCACTCATTAAAGCCGTCTGCACAAATGGAGTTAGGCTTTGTCCCTTGTCCTTTTTATTCTTTGCCATGACACCTAGGGCAGCCACTCCCCCTAAAATGATGGCAATATTTTTATCTCCAAAAAATTTAACGACCGCCGCAAATTGGTTAAATAAGCTCACCGCGTCTATAGAATTAGCCCCTTTTAAGAAATTTGAAATCGCCGTATCTAAACAAATGAGCACTAAAGGAATCATGACGGGCAATAAGGAAACCCCTAATCCAGGTAAATTTTGATCTTCTTTGGCTGATATTTTTTTAAGGTCCTCCAGTTTTGCATCGACCGAATCCCGTAATTCAATCGGCCATTTTTTGTTCGCCCAAACGGAAAAAATATAGCCTGCTGATACAGTGAAAAACCCTACAACGATACCGCAACCCATCATTAAGCCGATGGGTATGTGCATTTCGCCAATTAAAAAAAGTGGCCCTGGTGCCGGTGGAACTAATGAATTTGCCATTGCGGCGCCCGACATAATACACAATATCAAGAGTAAATAATTTTTGCCGATTCGTAAAGTCATGGCTTTGGCAAGGGGAATCATTAAAAATATCACCGTGTCAAAAAACACAGGAATTCCCAGAAAGAAGCTGCCAAAAAGAAAGGCAAATGGGGCTTTATCCACGCCCGTAAATTTTAATAAAGATCGGATGATACGCTCAGCCGCGCCAGATTCCAACATGCATTTCCCGATGATCGCAGCCATGGCAATTAAGATGCCTATTTTAGCACAGGTATTCCCGAATTCTGTAGCGATCCGTTCGCCCACACTTTTTTTAGAAAAGGATAATGCAGCGCCTGCGTCCATCCCTTTTGACAGGGCAAACTGCTCTAATATAGAAGCTGGTGTCAAAATAGCGACAGCAAAAGCACCTAATAAAAGAGCTAAAAATGGATGTAGCTTTAAACCAATAATACCCCCAACGACTAAAACTATTCCAATCGCCAATAAAATAATAGGATCTATTATCATGATGCTTGAGATCTAAGTTTTGCTAATTTTTCTACCATGTTTTTAGCCCCATCAGCTACAAAAGTAGCATCGGCGCCACAGGCAATGAATCGTATGCCCATTTGTTGATATTTGGAATATTCCTCTGGATTAAAAAATAAAATGCCCGTTGCTTTGCCCGCTTTATTTGCGGCCTTAATCGTTTTTTCTACCGCCGCTAAAAATTCAGGATGATTGAATTGTCCAAAAATACCCAACTCCATAGAGAGATCTGCCGGGCCTATAAAAAGTACATCCACCCCGTCTAAATTTGCAATTTCGTCGACGTGATTTAAGACCTCTTTGGTTTCAATTTGAACAATTCCTAAAATATTTTCTTGAGAGGTTTCGTAATAGCTTTGAAAATTTTGGGCAAATTGTGTGGCCCTCACCATTTTTGCTACGCCTCGCTGGCCCATCGGTGGGTAATATAATCCATTGACTACTTTTTTCGCTTCGGCGAGATTATTTATTTTGGGACACATAACTCCTTCAGCTCCCATATCTAAAACCCGATGAATGCGTTGCGGTTCAGCACTTTCCACCCGGACAATGATTCCCGCAGGAGTATGTTGGAGCCCCTGCATCTGCGCCAAAGCCTCTTTTTCTGATCCGGCACCATGCTCTAGGTCAATTAACACCCAATCAAATCCAGATAGGCCAACAATCTCCGCGGTTAACGGGCTGCCGAGGTTGAGCCAACAACCATGCAAGGTTTCCCCATTTTTTAATCGGCTTTTGAGTTTTTTCATAGGTTTAAGTTGATCATGTTGTAAAATATTGATTTTACTCTGATTTTTATTTATGTGAGTCGAGTTCCTTTATTGTGCTTTGGCTATCGCATGACTTATTTACTAAATTTAACAAAGCTAAAGATATTGGCATACAAAAAAATTGGTAAATTTAAATTTTATACCAATTTACTGATAAAATGATCTGCCTTAAAATATTAAAATCGATTTTTCTTTTGGCATTTTTTTCCGCGTTAAGCCTAAGCGCAATGGGGCAGCGAAATGTTTTAATCATCATCGCCGATGATTTAGGTTCGGACTATTGTGGATTTTATGAAAATCACCTTGATACCGTAAATCTTCCTAATGTTAGGCGCTTACTAAAAACGGGGGTTCGCTTTAAAAACGCTTGGTCAAATCCATTTTGTTCGCCGACTCGCGCTGGAATTTTAACGGGCCGATACAGTTTTAGAACGGGGGTTGGCGCTGCCATTGGCGGAAATACTTCAGCTGTTTTAGATACAGCCGAAATTACCATTCCAAAATTACTAAACAAATTTAAGCCTGCAGGGATTGCAAAAGCCCATATAGGGAAATGGCATTTACAAACCCCAACACCTAAAACGAATTTTATTTTTCCCAATAAAATGGGCTATGATCATTATGAAGGCGGCTTTACAGGCGAGTTGGCCAACTATTTTAATTGGACTAAAATTACCAATGGAACGGAATCAACTTCCACCCGTTATGCGAGTACTGAAAATGCAGACAATGCGATTTCATTTATTAAAAAAAATAAGGATGCCCCATTTTTTGTTTGGCTCGCTTTTAACGCACCGCATACCCCATATCATTTGCCCCCGACATCGTTATTAAAAAATAATACGTTAAGTGGTAGTAGTTCGGATATTTCAGCCAACCCAAAAAATTATTATAAAGCCATGAATGAAGCGATGGACCATGAAATTGGACGTCTATTTGACTCGCTTACGGTATATAATTTATGGTCAAATACCGATATTATTTTTATTGGCGACAATGGCGATGATTCGCGGGTGGCTCAATCTAGTCCTGCAAAAGGCAGCGTCTATCAAGGAGGCTTACAAATCCCCATGATTATTTCCGGGCCTTCGGTTAAGTCGCCGAATAGAACGAGTGATGCATTAGTGCATACGACCGATTTATTTGCCACCATTTTAGAACTGTTTGGGCATGGCCAATGGGCATCTCAAATTCCTAGTTCAAAACCCGTGGATAGTAAAAGTCTTTTACCAATTTTAAAAAATACGTCTCTAGAAGTCCGTGACTGGATTTTTGCGGAGGTTTTTAAGAGTCCCGCTCCGGCAAGTGATGGAAAAACGATACGAAATAAAACATATAAATTTATCCAGTTGGACAATGGCACCAAAAAGCTGTTCAATTTAGCGCAGGATCCCAACGAAAAAACAAATCTATATAGTGAAAATATGACCGGAAGTAATCTGACTAATTACGATTATTTATGTGGAGAAATGTCCAAACTTTTAGGCGTTTCGAATGGGTGTAGTTTGGTATTATCCACAGAAATTGAATCGCTAAATGCAATGCCCTTTCCAAATCCATTTAACTCAAAAATAAACTTTAGTGATCAAACAGATGGACTAATATATATTTTGTTTGCGGCAGATGGAAAAGAAATATATAGGGGGCCTACTATTAAAAACCAAGATTTTTCTTTTCTGCCAAAAGGTGTTTACTACCTACAAACTACTGAAAATATTGGCTCTCTTTTCAAGATGATTAAGGAGTAAAAGATATACCTCGAACCCCTAGCTTTAAAACTTTTTAAAAGTTTTAAAGCTAGACCCAAGGATCTAAATTCCGCTATAACAAACTCATCATTTTGATCAATTAACTGATTCATTTAGAAAGTAAAACCAAGCGTGCAACTCACATTTCGAGGGGCGCCAGGTAAAATTCCATAGCCGGGGAAAGCACCTGTTCCCCTTCTCGTGAAATAGGAAACATTCATAACATTGTTGACGGATCCCTTCAGGAGCCAATGTTTGCGGTATTTATATGTGAATGAAAAGTCGTCTAACGTGTACCCTGGGATTAGACCAATCGTGCCCGTTGGGTTAGGCTTAACCGTATTTTGTGCATCAGAAAAAGATTCAGCCGTAAAACTAGTTTGATAGGTAAATGACAAACGCTTATACGTATATGTAAGTCCGGAGCGAAGAATTTGTTGAGGTGCATTTTCCAATTTCTTTCCTGCTAAATTTTCTCCTGAGGTTAAAGGGAAGTTGTCATACACCGCATTATTTAATCCTACAGAAACAAAGACACTTATTTGACCATAGCGCGAGCTCCCATGAAGGATTGAAATAGGATCCATTTCCGCATATAACTCAATTCCCTTTGAGGAACTTGAACCTAAGTTTGTTCTATATAAATAAGACTGGCTGTTTGAGTTTTTCATGGACAAATTGCCAATTCTGTCTGTAAACTCAAGAAAGTAAACACTCATATCATAGCGCAAGCAATTACCTATTTTGCCCCTTATCCCCAAATCGAAATTCAAGGCTCTGGCATCTTTTAAATCTAAGTCAACGATATCGGTGGTGGATGAAGGTAGTAAATCCGAAAAGCTGATGGGCCTAAAACTTTGGGATGCATTGCCATAAATTTCAAGCGCTGAAGTAGGCTTATAGGATGCGCCCACTCCCCATAATATAAAACTACGTAAGCGATCAGGGCTCAAAAATTTTGTATTGATATCTAAAAATCCATCCCCCTGGGAGAGGATGTATTCATAGCGCAGGCCGCCTGCCAACTTAAATTTGGGGCTTATGGATAACGAATTTTCAATAAATGCAGAGAAGTTTTGGTTGACAAAATTTAAAGATCTAGGGAATTTTGGATCTACTAAATTTTCCGAATACGTTGACCCATTATTGGCAATCCCTTGCTGCTGACGGAACATATTTCCTCTAAAAATCCGAAGGCCTGCCGACGTTTGCCATTTTTCATTGTAAGCGCTGAGGCCCGAACGAAATTCCGCCCCATAGGAGGTATATTCGTCTCGATCTAAAGATCTATTGGCATAATTACCAGCACTATTGGGGACATCTAAGACGTCGTTAGCTTTAGTAAAACCTAATTGAGATCTCCCACTTTGAATGGCAAAAATTTGTATTTGGGTATTAAACAATTTGCTGGGGGAATAATTGAATTTTACTACTGGCATAAGCCAATGGGAATAATAATAATTTCTGGCCCTATTTGAAACCCATGGATCTAATGTAAATTGTGCCTCACTAATTCCTCCTCCCAACTGAGCCTGTGCATTTGATTTTGTTAGTTCAAATGAAAACAGTCCGTCAGCCAGAGGCTTCCAATCGACTCTCACATAACTTTGATTCGAATTGAAATCTGAATTTGGACGGAAGCCATCGCCTCCTCTGTATTGATGCGAGGCAACAAATGCTAATTTTTTGATTCCAGAACGGAATTTAATGAGGGATGAATTTAATCCAAAAGACCCAAAAGTTTGTTGGACCTCCCCGCCAAATCTCTTTTCAAAGATTGGTTTTTCCAGTACATAATTAATTAAACCGCCGACTTGAGGCCCATATTGCAAAGCGGCCGCACCTCGAACAATTTCAATCTTTTCTACCCACTCAAAAGAGGGTGTATAATAGGCTTCATTATAACCCATGGGGTCGGGAGTAATATCATAGCCATTTTGCCTCATGTTAAAATCCCAAGAACGGTTTGTGCTTAAACCACGAATGGCAATGCTCGTGTTAAAACCTGAAGGATCACTTTCAATAACGTGAAGTCCAGGCGTTCTTCCAAAAACTTCTCTAAATGATTGATTAGCAAGATTAGCGTCCAATTTACTAAGTACAATTAATTCGGATTTTTTAGCTGCCAATAACCTCACACCATCAAAGTCTACTAAGCTGCTATTTCCCTTTATCCCCGAATTACCTAAAACAAATACCTCAGATAACATTTTAGAATTAGCGGTTGTGTCAACAAGCACCCCTCCACGCGCAAAGGAAATAGAACAAAAAAACAGAGAGAAAAATAAAAAACTTAGGCGGCAAAACATATTATATTAATTTAGACTAATTACAAATAGTCTGCAAATATAAAAGCCCGATGGTAAAAAAACAAACTATTTAGAATAAATATAAATAGGGGTTAGATTTATTAAGATCATCAGCTGAAAAAAAGAAAGGGCAAAAATTGCAGGAATATGAAAAAGCCTAAAACATACCTCGAAGCACCAGCTTTAAAATTTTTAAAAATTTTAAAGCTATACGCATATAAATAAAGCCCATAATTTAGCCCTTATTTTATTGATCATATAACTGATAAAAATAAACCCAAGGATAAAATGCCCTTGGGTTATATGCAATCCTACTTCTAAATTATTTTCTCACAAACCAACATCACAAACTATCATTAAACGCCTCTCAGTAAACCAGCACTTCCCTGAAGTGAATAAACTATTTTGGCAGGTTTTGTTTTTAGCTCAATTAATTTTTCCAGCATTCGAACTCTTTATTCTCCACAGATTTGATTAAAAAAAGGGAGTTTGATTGAATGAAATTTGATTGAAGTGTAAATCTATTTTGGGTAAAAAGTCTTGAAATTTTAAGGGAATATATTTGAAGTAAGCCGACGATCATTACACCCAAAACCTCCTTTTTATGAAGTTTTGTTAATTGGTTGATACTATTTAAAACAGAAAGAAAATCCATTCAAACATAATTTTGACAAATATATATACTTTTTGCTATAATAGTATTGCTATTGTAAAAGAAATTTTGTAAGAGAATGGTTTTGCTATTGCTATATTTAGGCTGAATTTTTAGAATACATGGACTTCCAACTTAGTTTTAAGGTCAACGAACATATCTATTTACGCGATCCCGAATCTTCGGAATTAGGTAAACAAATTGTGAAAAATGCGATTGATTTGATCTATGAATTAGGTTTCGAGCATTTTACCTTTAAAAAATTAGCCACGAAAATGTCCACAACCGAGGCATCGATCTATCGGTATTTTGAAAATAAACACCGATTGCTTTTATATATTTTGAACTGGTATTGGTCTTACATGGAGTTTCTTGTTGATTTTACTATCCAAAATGTCCAAGACCCGAAAGAGAAGTTAGTTAAGATTCTCACTTTGTTTACGCAAAGTTTACCCGAAAGTGTAGGCCAATTAGATTACAACAAATCCTATTTAAACCAAATTATCCTATCTGAAAGCAGTAAAGTTTACCTGATAAAAGAAGTGAAAGAAATCAATTCCTTTCAAGTTTTTAAACCTTATAAGGACTTGTGTAACAAAATTTCGGAGGTCATGCTAAGCTTAAATCCCACATATGCTTATGCTAGATCTCTAAGTAGCACCTTGATAGAAACAGCGCATAGCCAACAATATTTTAGCAAGAATTTGCC
>JABMMK010000043.1 GCA_013205605.1 Cytophagales bacterium
CTCTGGCGAAAATTACTCGGTGCTCAGAACTTGCCCCTGTCAAAACACATTTGCCTGTTTCTTTTTTGACTCCCAAAGGAATGCAACGAATCGTTGCTTTGGTCAATTCCTTAATTTTTTCTTCTGTTTCAGAGGTGCCATCCCAGTGGGCTGAAAGGAATCCACCTGCTTCGATTTTCGTTTGAAATTCTTCCCAACTATTAATTTCGTGGGTATTTGATTCACGGAATGCGAATGCTTTGGCATAAATTTTTTCCTGGATATCATTAAGTGTGTCAATCACCACTTGCTCGATTCCGCCGAAAGGCATACTCGTTTTTTCACGCGTATCTCTTCTGGCTAATTCTATCGTTCCATTTTCAATATCTCTGCCCCCAATCGCCAGGCGAATAGGGACTCCTTTTAATTCGTATTCGGCAAATTTAAATCCAGGACTTTGATTTTCTGAGGTGTCAAATTTCACGGAAACGCCTTGCTTTTTTAACCCTTTTACTAAGGGTTCTATTTTCTCTTTAATTAAGGCCAATTGTTCATCTCCCTTGTAAATTGGGACGATAACGACTTGGATAGGTGCTAACTTGGGAGGTAAAACTAAACCCTGATCATCGGAATGCGCCATGATCAAAGCTCCCATTAATCGGGTAGACACTCCCCATGAGGTTCCCCACACATAATCCAATTGATTTTCCTTGCTTAAAAATTTTACGTCAAAAGCTTTGGCAAAATTTTGGCCTAAAAAATGTGAAGTTCCCGCCTGCAATGCTTTCCCATCTTGCATTAATGCTTCGATGCAATACGTTTCTTCCGCACCAGCAAATCGCTCATTAGCTGTTTTTATGCCCTTCAAAACAGGCATCGCCATGAAGGATTCTGCAAACTCCGCATATACTTCGAGCATTTGCTCGGTTTCGTCAATGGCTTCTTTTTTGGTTGCATGGGCCGTGTGACCTTCTTGCCACAAGAATTCGGCTGTTCTTAAGAAAAGGCGCGTACGCATTTCCCAACGAACCACATTGGCCCATTGATTGATCAATAAGGGTAAATCTCGGTACGATTGAATCCAATTTTTATATGAGGACCAAATGACTGTTTCGGAGGTAGGTCGAACGATCAATTCCTCTTCCAGTTTTGCATCTGGATCCACAATAACACCTCCACCATTGGGGTCGTTTTTTAATCGATAATGTGTGACTACAGCACATTCTTTGGCAAATCCTTCTACGTGTGAAGCTTCTTTGGAAAGGAAAGACTTTGGGATAAATAAGGGGAAATAGGCATTTGTGTGTCCCGTTTCCTTAAACATATCATCCAAGGCCCTTTGCATTTTCTCCCAGATTGAATACCCATAAGGTTTAATGATCATGCAGCCTCTCACGGCAGAATTTTCAGCTAAATCAGCTCGTTTAACTAATTCATTATACCATTCAGAATAGTTCTCGGCACGACTTGGTAGGGATTTACTCATATATATTTTTTGAAATCGTAATTTTAATGATATTTATCGTTTTATTTGTAAACTATTTTTGTTTCAAATTTGTTAGGGGCAAAGATACAGTTTTGTGCTAGGTTTTTAACATGTATAACATTCAAATCCAATGAAAAATCACTTGATGTTGTTTTTATTGCTTGTTGGTTTAATTTTTATACAAGCATGTACCGTTGTCCAAAATAATTCTTCGGATGCGAGGAGCCAATCAAAATTGGTCACCGATGACCTGTACGATAATCCTGTTCAAACTGCTGTTACACCTAAGAAAAAGAAGAAGTCTGATTACCTTGACTTTCAAGATGAAACCACGTTAATCGAAGAAGAGAATGGGTTAGCTGAAGTTGCTGAACCTAATTATTTGAATTCTCGTGCTGTATATGCCAACCAATATGATCAAGGATTTGCCAATGGATTTTCATCGGGTTTGATGAATTCAAATCCTTGGAATAGTTGGTACACCAATCCTTTCATATCTTTTGGAACCGGTTTTGGTTCTCGTTGGGCTTCCCCATTAGCCTCATGGCGTTTGCAAGATCCTTATTATTATGGATCTATGTCCTCCATGTATGGGCCTATGATGTATTCTAGTTTTGCTTATCAATCCAGTTTCATGATGAATCCATATTTTTATGATCCTTTTTATCGGATGTCTGCGTTCTCAAATCCGTATAATTCGATGTACGGGGGGATGTATGGCAGTATGAATGGTTTTGGTATGTATGGGTCAACTAACATCTATAATTATTATGGGGCCTTAAATTCAAGTTATGCCTCTTATAATTCGAATAATTATAATGTGGTAGATCC
>JABMMK010000044.1 GCA_013205605.1 Cytophagales bacterium
CCAATTATTATGGCAAAGCAGATATACATTTAGGCAAATAATCATATCTTTATTTAATCAACAAATTTTGAACATGAAATTAAACGTACTTTATGGGCTCGCGCTAACTTTTTTATTAGGCTCTAGTCTTTCATTCGCCCAAACATCGTATCCCGCTAACGATGTGGCCACCCCACGTTCAGGATACTACGTTTTTACAAACGCAAAAATTTATAAAGACGCCAAAACCGTTATCAATTCAGCTACCCTGATTATCAAACAAGGGAAAATCGAAGCTGTTGGCATTAATTTGCCTCTGCCGAAAGACGCCATTGTCATCGACTGCAAAGGGAAATCGATTTATCCTTCTTTTATTGACATATATAGTGATTATGGGATGAACCAAGTGCAGCCTTCCATGACTACTTATCGCTCGCCATCCCAAATGCTTTCAAATACCAAGGGGCCTTATTCATGGAATCAAGCTTTAAAAACAGAGGTTTTGCATGTTAAAAACTTCTCAGTGAATGATGCTAGGGCTAAGGAATATAGGAAATTAGGATTTGGTTCTGTGCTGACGCATCAATTGGACGGCATTTCCCGCGGGGTTGGATTGTTAACAACACTTGCCAAAGAAAAAGAAAATATGGTGATCCTAAAAGAAAAAGCGTCCGCTCACTTTTCTTTCGACAAGGGTTCTTCCACGCAAGATTATCCAAATTCGTTGATGGGAAGCATCGCTCTTTTACGCCAGCATTTTTTGGATGCCAATTGGTATAAAACCAAACCAAGTCAAGAAGGACTAAACCTTACCTTGCAGGCATTCAACGACAACGCGAACCTTCCGCAAATATTTGAAGTTTCCGATAAATGGTCTGTTTTTCGGGCTAACAAAATTGCTAGTGAATTTGGGGTTCAATATATCTTTAAAGCGGGTGGAAATGAATACCAACGCATTGATGAAGTTAAAGCGATTAAAGCGTCTTTCATTTTGCCTATCAACTTCCCACAAGCGATGGATGTGGAAGATCCAAATGATGCTCGGTTTGTCAACGTGTCGGATTTAAAGCATTGGGAGTTGGCGCCAACAAATCCAGCCGCTTTTGAAAAGGCTGGGATCCCATTTGCTTTGACTGCGAATGGGTTAAAGGATATAAGTCAGTTCATGCCCAACTTAAAAAAGGCGATTCAAAATGGATTATCTGAAGAAAAAGCGTTAGAGGCTTTAACCTCAACACCGGCTTCATTGCTAGGAGTTTCAAGTTCAGTAGGTAGTTTGGATATAGGCAAATGGGCCAATTTCCTCATTACGACCGGTCCTATTTTTGCAGACAAAACGGTATTGGTTGAAAACTGGATTCAAGGAACAGCCTATGGAATTTCGACGGATTCCAAAATGGAATTGGCTGGTAAGTATAAATTTACACTAGGAAATCAAAGTGGTCAACTATCCGTAACAGGTGAAACCGGGAGTTATAAGGCTCAATTATTGGGGAAAGATACCTTGGCCTTAGAATTTAGTCAGAAGGACCAATTGGTCAATTTGACATATACGGCCAAAGCAGATCAAGGAAAAAAGACTCGCCTGTCTGGTGACTTTTTAGGAAATTCAATGTTAGGAACGGGTACTTTGGGGAATGGAGAATGGGTTTCTTGGCAAGCCACTCGAGAAGCCAATGCGGACACCGTGAGCACTAAAAAGCGTCCCACAAAATCAGAAGAAGTGGGATCGGTCGTATTTCCGTTTAATGGATATGGACAAAAAACGATTCCAAAATCAGAAACTATTTTGATTAAAAACACAACTGTTTGGACGAATGAAAAATCGGGTGTTTTAAAAGAAACGGATGTACTGATTAAGAATGGGAAAATTGCCGCGATTGGGAAAGGGCTAAAAGATCCAACGGCCCGTGTGGTTAATGGCGTAGGCAAACACCTCACCGCAGGAATCATTGACGAACATTCTCATGTTGCCGCATCGGGAGGAATCAATGAATGCTCTCAATCGGTTACGGCGGAAGTACGCATCACTGATGTGATCGATCCGGAGGATGTGGATATGTACCGACAACTGAGCGGCGGGGTGACTTCCAGTCATATCTTGCATGGTAGTTGTAATACGGTCGGCGGACAAACGCAATTATTGAAATTCCGTTGGGGCCAAACGGCCGAAGGCTTAAAGTTTGCTAATTGGGACCCATTCATCAAGTTTGCTTTGGGGGAAAATGTGAAACGATCATATAATCCATCGAATCCGAGATTTCCAGATACAAGAATGGGAGTGGAGCAAGTTTTAACGGATGCTTTCACACGTGCACGTGATTATGAAAAGCAAGGTCCTGGAAAGCGAATTGATTTGGAATTAGAGGCTTTAGTTGAAATATTAAATCATAAAAGATTTATCACTTGCCATTCCTATGTGCAAAGTGAAATTAATGCCATGATGAAAGTGGCCGATAAATTTGGTTTCACGGTGAATACATTTACCCATATTTTAGAAGGCTATAAAGTGGCGGATAAAATGAAAGCGCATGGGGCTAGTGCGTCAACGTTCTCAGACTGGTGGAATTATAAAATGGAGGTGGTCGACGCGATTCCTCAAAATGCCTTTTTGATGCAAAAAAATGGTGTAAATGTGGCCATCAATTCAGATGATGCTGAAATGGCGCGTCGTTTAAATCATGAAGCAGCCAAATCCATTAAATATGCGGGAATGTCAGAAGAAGATGCCCTCAAAATGGTTACGTTGAACCCGGCAAAAATGCTTCATGTGGCTGATCGCGTGGGGAGTATTAAAGAAGGTAAAGATGCGGATCTAGTTATTTGGTCTGATCATCCATTAAGTATTTACGCAAAATCTGAAAAGACGATTGTGGATGGCGCGGTTGTTTTTGATCGCGAAGTAGATGCAAAATTGCAAGTTGACTTAAAGAAAGAAAAGCAAAGATTAATCCAAAAAATGATCTTGGCTAAAAAAGGAGGTTCTGCCACTAGGCCTATGACTCCATCATTCAGAGAGGAAAATATGTGCGAAGATGATCACGGACATGGCAAGAGTCTTTGGGATCGGATTTCCCAACGTATGATTTTAACAGAAAACTAACATTGACACATCACATGAAAAATATATTATATATCGCAATATGCTTGGTTTCATTTCCATTGTTTTCCCAAGAAACCATGCATCCGTCACCAGCTCAATCAAAAAAAATCGTGATTACCGGTGGAACCATACACATAGGAAATGGCCAGGTGGTTTCTGGAAATATCATCATTGAGAAAGGGAAATTGAAAATTGACATGAATGCGCCTGCTTTGACAGGGGATATTGAACACATCGATGCCACAGGAAAGCAAATTTATCCGGGCATTATTGCTCCTAATACCAATCTGGGTTTGGTGGAAGTTAGTTCAACTAAATCGACGGTCGACAATGTAGAATTAGGTGATATTCACCCCAACATTCGATCTATTGTTGCCTATAATACCGATAGTAAAGTAATCAACACACTGCGTTCAAATGGGATTTTATTGGCTCAAATTGTCCCAAGTGGGGGTTTAATTCCTGGAACTTCCACCGTGGTCCAATTGGACGCTTGGAATTGGGAAGATGCAGCCTATGCCTTAGATAATGGAGTTCATTTGACCATGCCCGCTTTAATTAATCGGCCTTCATTTATGAGCTATCGACGTAGAGATGCGGATGTGGACCAAGTTAAATTAGGATTAGAGCGCATTGATATGGCAAGAAGTTTTTTCAAAGAAGCCCAGGCCTATTTAAATGAAAAAATACACGCCGCGACTAATTTAAAATATGAGGCTTGTAAGGGATTGTTTGATCGGTCTAAATCCTTGTATGTCAATTGTGACCTGGTAAAGGAGATGTTGGCCGCCATACATTTAGCCGCGGAATTTAATTTTAAATTAGTGATTGTTGGCGGTACAGATGCTTGGATGATTGGCGATATTTTGAAGGAAAATAAGGTTGCGGTCATTTTAGCTGAGCCACATAGTTTACCGGCAACAGATGATGATGCGGTAGATCAGCCTTATAAAACAGGGGCGATGCTTCAAAAAGCAGGTGTTTTATTCACGATTTGTCAAGATGGGTCTGATGGATACAGCCAACAACGTAACTTGGTTTTCCAAGCAGGAACCATGGTAGCCTATGGCTTAACAAAAGAAGAGGCATTGCAAGCGATTACTTTGAACGCTGCCAAAATATTGGGTATTGATTCGCGTACAGGAAGTCTCGAAAATGGAAAAGATGCCAATCTTGTTATTTGTAGTGGAGATATCTTAGACATGAAGTCAAGTACGGTAACACATGCTTTTATTCAAGGAAGAGCTGTCAACTTAGATAATAAGCATAGCCAACTGTTTGAACGATATAAGTATAAATATTCCATTAAGTAAAAAGAGTTGTTGAAAATGAAAGGAGTGGAATTTATTCTACTCCTTTTTTTTTGTCATTTTTTCAAATGTCATTTAAAGACATTTATCGACTATAAGTTTATTAAAATTCTTTAAAAGCGCTTTTATAATCAGTATAGTTATTAAAATTCATATTATTGTACCATTTAATAGGTAATTTGATAAACATATTTGAAATAGACATAGATTATTAACC
>JABMMK010000011.1 GCA_013205605.1 Cytophagales bacterium
CACGGTAACATATAAATTTGCTGCAGTTTCTAAAAATGCGATTCCGCTGGCGATTAGAAATAAGGCTGCTAAAAAGAAAGAGTATAATCTAACTTCTGCAGCAGGATAAAACAAAAATGCGCCTGCAGCGTATAATACTAGTCCAATAAGTATCCCCATTTTGTATCCTAACTTTTTCATTACATATCCAGCCGGAAGTGCCATGATAAAATATCCTAAATAGAATGCAGTTTCTACGATATTGGCTTGCCAGCGTTGCAAATCAAGTGCAGTTTGAAATTGCTTAACTAAAGTACCATTTAAACTATTGGCCAAACCCCAAAGAAAGAATAAACTAGTAACTAAACTAAATGGAATCAGGTAGTTTACTTTTGTTGATTGAGATTCAATTATATTTTCATTTTCATAGGTAGGTAATGCCATTGGATTATTTTTTTATTTAAAAGGATAAAACACTTTCAATATACCTTCTTTTTTTTAATTTTAAATTTGTACAAGGTTAATTTTATCCAATATATTTCAAAAACATCCTTATTGAATCCAATTCTTATTTTATCCAAATGAAAAAAATAATTTTTATTTCAGCATTATCATTCTTGAATTGGGTAGCTTTTGCTCAAAATATACCTGCAATTAATCCAATACCGAGTAAAAAACAAGTGGATTGGCAGGCATTGGAATATTATGGATTTATTCATTTTAACATGAATACTTTCACCAATTTGGAATGGGGTGAAGGACAAGAAAATCCTATCAATTTTAATCCAACGGATTTAGATTGCAATCAATGGGCTAGAATTGCCAAAAATGCAGGTATGAAAGGCTTAATTTTAACTGTTAAACATCATGACGGTTTTGCTTTATACCCTTCAAAATTCACAAAACACACCGTAGCAAAATCAAACTGGAAGAATGGCAAAGGGGATGTTGTTAAAGAATTATCCGAAGCGTGTAAGAAATATAGCCTAAAACTGGGGATTTATCTATCTCCTTGGGACCGAAATCATCCAGATTATGGAACCGAAAAATATAATTTAATATATGCAGAAATGCAGAAAGAATTATTGACCAATTATGGCCCTATTTTTGAATTTTGGTATGATGGAGCAAATGGTGAAGGTCCCAATGGAAAAAAACAAATTTATAATTGGCCTTTATTTAATAATACGGTATTAAAATATCAGCCTAATGCTGTTCAATTTTCAGATTCAGGCCCTGACATTCGTTGGGTTGGGAATGAGCGTGGATTTGCCTATGACAAAACATGGAGCCCAATAAATCGCGATGAGATTTATCCGGGGTTTCCAAAGTTTGATTTATACCGAA
This sequence comes from Cytophagales bacterium, assembly GCA_013205605.1. GTDB lineage: Bacteria > Bacteroidota > Bacteroidia > Cytophagales > Spirosomataceae > Aquirufa. The sequence continues at coordinate 1,327 of JABMMK010000011.1, forward strand.
ATGGGCAAGAAAATGGTACTCACTGGGTTTCTCCAGAAGTGGATGTATCAATAAGACCTGGTTGGTATTACCATGCTGACCAAGATTTAAAAGTCAAAACGCCAGATTCATTAATGAAAATTTATGTGGCTTCTGTGGGTAGAAATTCTAATTTATTACTTAATATACCTGTTGACAAAAGAGGTCTTATTCATCCCAATGACTCTATATCCATGATTGGTTTTAAACAATTAAGAGATAAGGGACTTGTCAACTTATTAGTTAAAAACGATCAAATAAGTACATCATCGAATCATAGTGGCAAATCTATTTCAGAATTAATTGACAAAAACACAAAAACATTTTGGGCGGCTAATAAGTCTGACCAATCACCTTTAATAAATATCAGTTTGCAGACACCAAAATTAATTAATGCCATAATGATACAAGAACCTATATTTATGGGCCAAAGAATAATTCAATTTAAAGTGAAGTTGACCGAAGAAAATGGGGCAAAAGAAGAAATAATTTGTCAGACGATTGGTAATAAACGTATCGTAACGTTTAAGCAGAGAAAAACAAAAAATATTGAAATTGAATTTTTGAAATCCAGAGGACAAGTTCTTATTTCCAATGTAGAAGTATTAAACCTTATTTCAGTACGTAACGAACCGCTTTACCAGTAAATGTATATCCAGTCGTAGTGCTTGTGCTAAAAACTTGATATTTAACATCAATTAAAGCCCCTGCACCCAATGCTAATGCAGATTCAATCATTTTATTGAGGAGATTTTGTTTCTCAGTCTGATGATTTCCTCGATAAAGCATTTTGCCATTTTGAGTTTGCTTATCCTCCAGAGGAATTTCTTGTGTAATACTTAGGGGCTCAATAATTTCAAATTTTTGTTTTGGAGTCTCATTAAAATAAACAACGTCTATTTCATATTTGCGTGGTATTTCAAAACCTAAGCCATCGCGTCTTTCCGTTGACCCATCCTTATAATTTGGACTATAATAAGTACTCTGCTTTAATTGGTTCATGCATGATGAGGCCAAACCAATCATAATAAATACAGCAATAAGTTTTAAAAAATTAAACGGTTTCAGAATCATAAATAATTACTTTTTCCCAAAGATGTGCACAATTTTTAATGAATTCTAAATGTTCTGGAGCTACTTGATAAAAATCATGTCCAGCTTCATCATTAAAGGTAGTTAATAAACAATAACTATAAGATCGATCTATAACAGGACGATCTGTATTCGCTGGTGCTCCTACATTAAAATATACAATTGTTTTTATCCTAGACAATAAATTGACTTCTTTTTCGAAAAAGCTTATTTCCTCCTTGTTTAAGGAATTTTTAAGCCAAAAATTGACTACGTGAACAAACATATTTAAATTAATTTTTCTTGTTTACAACGATTAACTAAATTGATTTTCAATTCATTAGATCCAGAAGCTAATGGCCTTCTAACCTGAGATTCCATTAAATCCAAATGTTCTAATATTAATTTAACTCCTACAGGATTACCTTCTTCGTATAAATAAGAATCTATAGCTAAAAAATGACCTAATATTTTTTGTGCTGAAACAAAATCTCCTTTTAAAGCATCATGAATCATTTCTGAAAATTTATTGGGTAATGCATTAGCGATTACCGACATAACCCCTACTCCACCAATCGAAATGATGGGAACGGCTTGAACATCGTCTCCAGATATTAATAAAAAATCATTAGGCTTATGAAAAGCAATTTCAATACACTGTTCGATAATGCAAGAAGCTTCTTTAATTCCTATAATATTCGAATGTTCTGCTAAGGCTAATACTGTTTCGGGTGATAAGTTGATTCCAGTTCTACCAGGAATATTATATAAAATTACCGGAACAGGACAAGCATCAGCTATCGCATTAAAATGTTCTTTTACCCCTCTAGAACTAGGTTTGTTATAATAAGGAGCTACTGACAGAATAGCATCAATACCATCAAAAGATGTATTTTTGATTTGTGTTAGTAAAGTCTCTGTGTCATTTCCACCGATTCCATAAACGATTGGCAACTGATATGCATTTGATTCTTTTATGGTTTCAATTATTTTTTTCTTCTCATCAGATGTGGTAGTAGCAGATTCACCTGTAGTTCCCTGAACGACTAAATAATCTACTCCGCCTTGACTAACATGGTTAATTAAAGCACTGAGA
>JABMMK010000045.1 GCA_013205605.1 Cytophagales bacterium
CTAAAAGAAAACGGCAACATCCTCATCCATCCTGAAAATTGCTTTATAGACGCCACAGCCGATTTAAAAGGTAGTATTTTAGATGCAAGCCAAGGACCCATTTATATTGGGAAACACGTTAGTATTCAAATAGGCACATTAATTCAAGGCCCCGCAGCTATTTTAAATCATTCAGTGACCAACTTAGGATCTAAAATAAGGCCATTTACAACCATTGCACCTCACTGTAAAGTAGGCGGTGAAATAAGCAATTCCATTTTTTACCCCTATTCAAATAAAGGACATGATGGGTACGCCGGATCATCGATTATAGGGTCGTTTTGCAATTGGGGAGCGATGACTTGTACTTCAAATGTTAAAAATGATTTGAATGAGGTGGATATCTTCGACTACTCAACGGCAAAGCCGCGAAAGACCAATACCAAATCGCTTGGAGTAATCATGGGCGATTTTGTCACGACGGGTATCGGCACACGATTTAATACAGGAACCTTGGTCGGCAATCATTGCAATATAAGTGGCATTCAATTTTTGCCCAAATTCATCCCTTCGTTAACTTGGGGGGAGTATCCCAACGTAAAAAAATATGCATTTGATAAAGCGCTAGCCAATGCCGCGAAATGGGCAAAAGCAAAAAACCAAGAATTACCAGAAAATTCGGCCGAACTCATTGAACAAATTTGGAAAGAGGAAGCAACTTTACGAAATTAGTACTTTCTAATAATCCTCCATGCGATTTCAGGACATCCCAGGTTTACATGTGGTCAAAAAACAATTAAGCAATGCCGTGCAAAATCAGCACATCGCCCATGCCCAATTGTTTCAGGGGCCTACCGGTGGCGCACAAACGGCGATGGCTTTGGCTTTTGTATCCTATTTATTCTGCACCCAAAGGGAGGGTGATGATGCGTGTGGAACGTGTCCGAGTTGCCAGAAAGTCCACAAAGGAATACATCCCGACATCGTATATGTATTCCCCTCCATCACCACAAAAAAGGTCAAAGAAGCTGAATCTGACGCATTTTTACCGGAATGGAGAAGATTTATGTTGGAATCACCTTTTCGTACCCTAGCCGATTGGTTAAGCTATTTAGGTGCGGAAGGCAATAGACAAGGAAATATACCCGTAGAAGAAACGAGGAAGCTCATTCAAAAAATAAGCCTGAAGCCTTTTGAGGCTCCCTTTAAAATTGTATTTATTTGGAATGCCGAAACACTAAATCTGTCTTCCGGAAACGCTTTATTGAAAACACTTGAGGAACCACCCTCATCTACCTTATTTATTTTAATCTGTTCGGATCCACAAAAGTTGTTGACTACGATCATATCAAGAACCCAACGCATTAATTTAGGGACCGTTGACGAAGCAGATTTAGCCCCTTTCCTAACCGAAAAAACAGGTATTGAATTGGAAAAAGCGAAGCAACTAGCTATCACCTGCGAAGGAAATATTTCTTGGGCACTGGACAAAGCGGTGAACGAAAACATGAGTGCAGCTACCTGGTTTGCCGAGTGGATGCGGGCAGTCTATTCAAAAAACCTGATCAAAATTTCATTGTTGGCCGATCAGTTTGATGCTTTCAGCAAAGAGGATCAAAAAAGTGTGTTAGAACACACTTTGCATATATTTAGGCAATGTTTATACCAAATATCGGGTACGTCCCAACTCATTAAATCGCTTGAAAAAGAACGCGGATTTATCGAAAACTTTTCAAAAACATTAACGGGGGAAGCCATCGGAAAAATGAGTGAAAAAGTTTCAGAAGTACATTATCACTTGGAAAGAAATGCACGTGCTAAAATGTTACACCTAGATCTTTCGCTCCAACTAATTCGAATTTTCCATGCGAAAAGTTAAAATAGGAACCCGAAATTCAGCGCTGGCCATTTGGCAGGCAAATTACATTGGCTCATATTTGGAAAAGGCTGGGCTCAGTTATGAATTAATTGCGATATCGACTAAAGGCGATCAAATTTTAGATCGATCGCTTTCGAAAATTGGCTCAAAAGGCGTATTCACCGAGGAATTAGAACAGATGTTGCGAAATGGAGACATTGACATCGCTCAGCATTCTGCCAAAGATCTTCCGTCGACCCTTCCCGAAGATTTACAATTGATTGCCTTTACGGAAAGAGAAAAATCGCACGATGTGTTGCTTAGTTTAGACCCGAATTTCACATTAAATACCCCAGGAGCTTATCAGATTGGTACATCATCGACACGCCGACGCGCATTTTTAGGACATCTTTATCCTAATTTAAAGCCAGTGGAGATGCGAGGGAATTTACAAACTCGATTAGAGAAGTTGAAAAATGGCGACTGTGATGCGATGATCCTTGCTTATGCTGGTGTATATCGAATGGATATGTCGGCTTATATTTCAGAACATTTACCTTTGGATCAATTTATCCCCGCGGTGGGTCAAGGATCTGTGGCTATTCAATGTGCGAAGACACTGTCCACGGATTTGCAAAACACAATTCGATCCGCATGCAATCATGAAGCTACCGAAATATGCATTTTAGCGGAACGTGAACTATTATCCAAACTAGATGGAGGTTGCAGCGTTCCGGTGTATGGACATGCTCATATTGAAAAAGATGTTGTAAATTTGACCGGTGGTGTGTTAAGCTTAGATGGCCAACAAAAAATCGAGTTTTCTCTTGTAGGAAAAAATCCGATTGAATTAGGTCAAAAATTAGCAGATCAATTAATTGGCGCGGGAGCCAGTGAATTGTTGAAAGAAATTAGGAGACAAATTTCCCAATAAAATAGTATGGAACAAACGATTTTAATTACGGGATCTAATGGCCTTTTAGGCCAAAAACTAGTTCACTTGCTGAGCCAGTTTCCTGAAATTAAATTAATTGCCACCGCTAAAGGCCCGAATCGCCTGACTGGTAATTTGAAGTATACCTACGTTTCCCTTGACATCACGAATGAAGTTGAAGTTTTGGAGGTTTTTAAAACATACCAGCCTGATGCGTTAATTCATACGGCCGCCATGACGAATGTCGATACCTGTGAAGCTGATCCTGAAGGATGTGAACTTTTAAATGTGACGGCGGTTTCCTATTTAATTAATGCATGTAAGTCGAATAACACATTTTTCTGCCACGTATCTACTGACTTTATTTTTGACGGGCTTTCTGGGCCTTACGATGAAAATGCTAAACCGTGTCCAATCTCTATATATGGAGAAAGTAAATTAAAGGCGGAACAATTACTTCAAGCATCTACGATTAAATGGGGAATTGCAAGAACCATTTTGGTTTTTGGAATTGTCGAGGATATGAGTCGTACCAATATCATTTTGTGGGTCAAAAAATCGCTGGAAGAAGGAAAGACCATCCAGGTGGTGACAGATCAGTTCAGGACCCCTACCCTTGCGGAAGATTTGGCGATGGGTTGTTGGCTCATCACGAAAAACCACGTCCAAGGAATATTCAATATCTCGGGAAGTGATTTCCTAACTCCCTATGAGATGGCCATTAAAACAGCTGAATTTTACAACTTACCAAAAGAGTTGATCCAGAAAGCAGATTCATCGACCTTCTCACAACCTGCCAAAAGGCCTTTGCGCACTGGATTTATCTTGGATAAAGCTAAAAGTGTTTTGGGTTATTCACCCAGCAGTTTTAATGAGGGCATTGCCTTTATGGCCAAGCAAGTGAAATAAATACCTCTAATCTTCGATTTCTATATTTTCATTAAGGAGTTCAGGCCTTTGAAGATTTTTATTTTCCTCTTGCAAAGTTCCCCATAAAATGTCCTTTAATTCTTGAATACCTTCTTGGGTTACAGAAGAAATAAAAACAAGTGGAAGGTCTGCTGGGAGGCTTTCGCGCATCTCAACTTTCATTTCTGGAATGGAGAGATCCATTTTTGAAACGACTAAAACCCTACGTTTACTCAACATTTCAGGATTGTATTTCTGCAATTCACCCACCAATATTTTGTATTCATCACCCCAATTTGTGGCATCTGATGGAATCAAAAAACATAAAATAGAATTTCGTTCAATATGCCTTAAAAAGCGCACACCTAAACCTTTTCCTTCCGCAGCCCCTTCAATAATACCCGGAATATCGGCAACCACAAACGATTTGTAATCCCGGTAGGCGACCACGCCTAAATTAGGCACTAAAGTGGTAAATGGATAATCACCGATTTCAGGTTTGGCCTCAGAAATAACGGATAACAAGGTCGACTTACCCGCATTTGGAAAACCTACCAGGCCTACATCAGCTAATACTTTTAGTTCCATGATGACCCAACGTTCTTGGCCCGGCTCGCCCGGTTGCGCATGTCGAGGCGACTGATTAGTAGAGGATTTAAAATGGAAATTACCTAATCCACCTCGGCCTCCAGGCAATAAAAGCACTTTTTGACCATCATCGGTCACTTCTGCCAAAAACTCCTCCGTCTCTCCATCCTTTACGATGGTACCTAAAGGCACTTGAATATAGACATCATCGCCTTCTGATCCTGATCTACGGGCACCTTCGCCCCCATTTCCATTATCGGCAATAATATGTTTTTGATATTTTAAATGGAGCAAAGTCCATTGTTGGGTGGTCCCCACTAAATATATATGACCTCCTCGACCACCATCTCCTCCGTCTGGACCACCTTTGGGAACGTGTTTTTCTCTTCTAAAATGTGAAGAGCCACTTCCGCCATGTCCTGAACGAAGGTTAATTTTAACGTAATCGATGAAATTTGAAGTCATAGAATTCGATTGATAATTTGTAGAGACGCGATACCTCGCGTCTAAAAAATGTAGAGACACGATACCTCGTGTCTAAAAAACGCAGAAACACGATACCTCGTGTCTAAAAAATGTAGAGACACGATACCTCGTGTCTAAAAATTACCGTTGATTATGACTCGATAATGGAAACAATCTGTTCAAAAATCTCCTCGATTTCCCCTACGCCATTAATCCCCTTAAACTTTCCTTGGTCCGCATAATGTGATGCCACGGGAGCCGTTTTTTCGTTGTATTCCTGTACACGCTTACGAATCAAATCTTCATTTTGATCATCTGGGCGTCCTGAGGATTTTCCACGGGACAATAAACGCTGAGTTAATTCCTCATCTCCCACTTGTAAAGCAATCATTTGGGTGATGGACAAATGATGGCCAATTAACAAAACATCTAAGGCATTTGCTTGGGCAACGGTACGTGGAAAGCCATCGAAAATAAAGCCATTGGCCGACTTATTCTCGTTCAATTTATTTTCAATCATTCCAATCACCACAGAATCTGGAACTAAAATACCTTGATCCATTAATTTCTTAGCTTCTAAACCCAAAGGTGTATTCGCCTGTATCTCAGCGCGAAGTAAATCACCTGTTGACAAATGAATCAAACCATATTTTTCAATGATTTTAGCCGATTGAGTTCCTTTACCGGCTCCAGGAGGGCCAAATAAAACAAGATTTAACATAAAAATTTATCTGTTTATTTCAAAAAGACAAAGGTAAACAAAGACCTTGAATAAACTACAGGTGTTCTAGCTACATTAAATTGTAAATAACATTTAATGAACAAATCATTAAAAGCTCATAAAAAATCAAAAAAATATTTAAAAAGATTTATTTCTAAAATAAATATATTTAATTTTAACGTTCAATTTCTTCGATGCGTAATGCTAAGGAGAATTAAACCTTTAATTCATTTATATGAAAACAAAATTCTACGTAAGCAGAGTGGTCTTCATGATGGCATTAATGTTAACCCTATCATGGGTTTCATTTGGTCAAGACCGAAAAGTAGCGGGAAAAGTTCAGGACTCAGGTGGTCAGGGCATCCCAGGAGTTTCTATTGTTGTCAAAGGAAGTACTGTAGGTACAACTTCTGATGGAAATGGAGCATTCTCTATTAATGTTAAAAGTTCTAATGCAGAACTAACATTCACATCTGTTGGGTATGTAAGCCAAACAGTTGCCGTAGGTGGTAAATCCACTTTAGCGATTACGCTAGCTGATGATGTAAGCCAATTGAACGAGGTAATCGTGACAGGTTATGCATCTCAACGTAAAAAAGACATTACAGGTGCTGTAACTGTGGTAAGTGCGAAAGAACTTAACGCGGTACCTTCTGCCTCTGTAACTCAAATGTTACAAGGTCGCGCTGCGGGTGTGACGGTTGGTAATGACAACTCACCGGGTGGTGGAACGATGGTTCGTGTACGTGGTTTTGGTTCTATTAACAACAATAGCCCATTATACGTAATTGACGGAGTACCTACTCAAGGAACTTTGAACCAAATTAATCCAAATGATATTGAGTCGATGCAAGTATTGAAAGATGCTTCTGCGGCTTCTATCTATGGTGCTCGTGCGGCCAATGGTGTTGTGATCATTACAACAAAACGTGGAAGCGAAGGTGAGCCAAAAATCACTTTTGACATGTACACGGGTATGCAAGATGTGGGTAAAACAATCGGCATGTTGAATACAAAGGAATTAGGACAATACTATTACGAGTCTGAAATAGGTGCGGGAAGACCAGCTGGAACTTCTCCATCGATTCAATATCGTTTTGGTGCAGATGGTTCACAAACAATCGCGGATTACATTTATCCAAACATTTACGGAACATTGCCAGCCAATTATACGTATACAAATGACTTAGCTGATCCTAATTTAAATAAAACGGCTTTTAATATTACGAAAGCCAACAAAGAAGGAACTGATTGGCAAAATGTTATTTTTGGACCTGCCAACATTTCTAGTTATCAAGTAGGCGCAACAGGTGGCTCCAAGGGTGGTAAATATGCCATTTCGGCTAATTATTTCGCACAAGATGGTATCTTAAAATATACCGCTTACAAAAGATATTCAGTTCGTGCCAATACAGAATTCAAAAAAGGCAACTTGACTTTTGGAGAAAATGTAACGATCACGTATGATGAGAGACAAGGAACGCCAAGTGGTAATAACTCTGAGAGTAATTCAATGATGTTAGCATGGCGGATTCACCCAATGATTCCAGTATATGATATTACGGGTGGACCCAAAGAATTAGGCGGTACTAACTCATCTGACTTGAATGGTTTTGCAGGATCGCGTGGACAAAATTTAGGAAACGCAACAAATCCTTTCGCTATTTTATTTAGAGAAAAGGATAACCCTGTAAGAGCTACGCATATTTTCGGAAACGTTTATGGTGAGTATGAAATCATTAAAGATTTAAAGGCAAGAACTAGTTTAGGTTTTGAATTTAACAACTACAATAGATCTGAATTCTACAATAGAAATATCGAAGCGGTTGAGGCTCGTAATGCAAATAGCTTAACTGTTTCAAACTCTTATGACCGTGCGATTACTTGGTATAACACATTGAATTATGCAAAAACAATTGGAGATCATTCGGTGAATGTTTTAGTAGGTACTGAAGCGGTGTCAACGTATGGTTTTGGATTTAATGCGCAACGTTCAAACTTTGCTTTTGATGATCCTTCTTATCGTTATTTGAATAATGGTGCGGCAGCAGGTCTTTCAAATTCAGGAGGTGGTTCACCGATTACAGCTTTGTTCTCACAATTCGGAAAAGTGAACTACGCGTACAAAGAATTGTTATTAGCTGACTTTACGATTCGTCGCGATGGATCATCACGTTTTGCTCCGGCATACCGTTATGGTATTTTCCCTGCATTCTCAGTGGGTATTCGTTTATCTGAGCTGGCTTTCATGAAGGACTTGACATTTATTAATGACATGAAACTTCGTGCGGGTTGGGGAAAAACGGGTAATCAGTTAATTCCAAACGTATATAACGCATCTACATTATTCATACCAGATCCTAATAACAACGCATACGATATCGCAGGTTCAGGAAGTTCTATCGCAACCGGTTTCGATTTAGCACAATTTGGTAACTCGAATGGCCGTTGGGAAACGAACACGTCAACTAACGTAGGTTTAGATGCTTCTTTATGGAACAATAAGTTAGATATTGCGTTGGATGTTTATTCTCGTACCACATCTGACATGTTAACGCAGGTACCTATCCCTAAAACAGCTGGTAATGCGAGCATTCCTTTTGTAAATATTGGTGAGGTGAATAATTCTGGATTTGATTTAAGTTTAACGTACCGTGATCAAATCGGAGATATTCGATACACGGTTGGAGCCATGTACTCGATGTACAAAAACAACGTAGTTAAATTGAACAATGACCCTAATGCAACTGTATTTGGATTTGGTACACGTTTACCTGCAATCTCAGTAACTAAAGCTGGCTTGCCTATCGCAAGTTTCTTTGGATATATTGTTGACGGTGTCATTAAAGATGATGCGGAAGCGGCATCTGCTCCCAAAGCTTTTGGATCTACGTATACAAGAGCGGGTGTATTTAAATTCCGTGATGTAAATGGAGATGGAGTGGTAACAGCTGCGGATAAAACCATTATTGGTAATCCACATCCAGATTTTAATTATGGTATAAATGTTTCTGTAGGGTACAAAAACTGGGATTTAACTATGTTTGGACAAGGAATTCAAGGAAATGAAATTTTTAACTATACCCGTTATTGGATAGATTTCAATACATTCCAAGGAAATCGTTCGAAGGAAATGTTGTATAACTCTTGGAAAAAGCAAGGCGATGTAGCTAAGTTACCTCGTTTAAATTCTCAAGATGCAACAAGTCAGCAGATATCATCTTACATGGTTGAAGATGGCTCATACTTTAGAATTAAAAATATCCAATTGACCTACACGGTGCCAAATACAATCATTAAAAAATTGAAATTGAGCGCTTTACAAGTTTATATTCAAGGACAAAACTTGTTTACTTTCACGAATTACAGTGGATTAGATCCAGATATTAACTTGAGAACTTCAGGAAACGATAACCAAGATATCCACATGGGTATTGACGAAGGAGCTTTCCCGGTAGCTAAATCATATAATATTGGTTTAAAAGTAGGATTTTAATTAAGCTAACATTTGTAAATAAAACAGATAAAAAAATGAAAAAATTAATCATATTATCAATTTTAGCGACTGTCGGCCTGAATTTTTCTTGTTCAGATAGTTTCTTTGAAATCGCACCACAAGGAGCGGCAAACTTAGCTTCATTAAGTAATAAAAATGGAGTTAATGCCCTATTAGTGGGTGCATATTCATTATTGGACGGTGTAGGATCAGGAAATGTGGGTCGTACGTCTACTAGCTCGAACTATGTGTTCGGAGGTATCACTTCGGGTGATGGAGTTAAAGGAACCGATGCTGGAGATCAGCCGGAGCAAACGTATATTGAGCAGTTCAACTGGCTATCAGACAATTCTTACTTTTTTGGTAAATGGTGGGGAATGTATGATGGGGTAGCGCGTGCGAATGAAGCTATGTTATTAGCTCAAAGTGCTGACGTGAAAGATATGACGGATGCTGAGAAAGCACAAGTGGTTGCCGAAGCTAAGTTCTTACGTGGTCATTTTCACTTTGAAGCTAAGAAAATGTGGAATAAAGTTCCTTACATTTCTGAGACTGTTTACAAGCGTGAAGATCCTAACTCAACGAAGATCCCAAACACAGCGGATATTTGGGCTAACATCGAGAAGGATTTCTCTGATGCGGCAGCCATATTGCCAGCTACACAATCTCAAAAAGGTCGTGCCACTAAATGGTCTGCGATGACCTATTTAGCAAAAGCGTATATGTTTCAAAAGAAATTTGCCGCTGCAAAAACTCTTTTAGAAGATGTGTACAAGAACTCAGGCAAGAAATTAGTGCCAAATTACCATGATAATTTCCGTACCACTGGAAATAATAATGCGGAATCAATCTTCGAAGTTCAATTTTCAGTTAATGATGGTTCAACGGGTAATAATGGTAATGCGGGAGATGGCTTGAATTGGCCATATAATGCTTCGTCTCCTGGTCGTGGATGTTGCGGATTCTATTTACCATCTCAAAACTTGGTGAATGCTTTCAAAACTACTAATGATGGTTTGCCTATGATTGGAGAAAAGAAAGATGGTACAGCTGATACATATAACAATGTGGATTTACCAAACGATCAAGGATTAGCATCTAGCGTAGCATTTAATTTAGATAAGTCGATCCCAGTAGATCCACGTTTAGATTGGACTGTAGGTCGCCGTGGTGTAAACTTCTTAGATTGGGGTATAATGCCAGGACAAAACTGGATTCGTGATCAGGGTTATTCAGGTCCATACATTGGTAAAAAATGGATGTATTATTTAGGAGAAGAAGGAAGTACTACTCACTCAACAAGCA